>NZ_CP193625.1:0-92048 GCF_052936025.1 Saccharothrix hoggarensis
GTGACGACGGACAGGCTGACACCCACCCCTCCCGGTGAGGATCCGCTGTCGCACATCCAGTGGGTGGCGACCGGGCGGCTCGACCCGAACGCGTGGAACCCCAACCGGGTCCACAAGGCCGAGCTGAGGTTGCTGGAGAAGTCGTTGCTGGTCACCGGGTGGATCCAGCCGCTGCTGGTCAACCCGGACGCGTTGATCATCGACGGGTTCCACCGGTGGCGGCTGGCGCAGGACTCGAAGCGCGTCAAGGAGCGGTGGGGCGGCCGGGTGCCGGTCGCCGTGCTGGACCTCGACCGGCCGCAGGCCATGATGCAGACGATCCGGATCAACCGGGCCAAGGGCACGCACGTGGCGGTCTCGATGTCGGAGATCGTCCGCGAGCTGATCGGCGAACACGGGTACGACCCGCAGCAGATCGCCGCCGAGATCGGCGCGACCCGCGACGAGGTCGACCTGCTGGCGCAGGACGGCGTGTTCGCGGTGAAGGGCATCGCGGACTGGGCGTACAGCCCCGCCTGGTACCCGGCCGAGAACGGCAAGCGGGTGACGACGTGACCCGCAGGTTCGACGCGGTGTCCTACGTGACCGCCTGGTCCACCGGGCGCCGGTTCCCCGCCATCCACAACGGCATCATGTCGGTGGTGCGCGCCGAGATCGAGCCGGAGGACGGCGTGGTGCTCGATCTGTGCTCCAGCACCGGCCTGCTGTCCCGGCAACTGGCCGACGTCGGGCACTACCCGGTGGTCGCGGTCGAGCAGCCCGGCCCGGCGCTCCAGCTCGGCATGAACGCCGGCGTGTACGACGAGCTGCCGGTGCTGCCGCTGCGCATCGCGCGGGACACCCTCGGCGGCCTGCTGGCCTGGGTGGAGGAGCGGAAGGTGACCACGGTGGTGGCCCGCCGCTGCTTCCCGGAGTTGCACGACGCCCTCGGCGAGGAGTTCGCCACGATGGCCGCGGGCCTGGTCGACGCCGGGGTGCGGCGCGTCGTGCTGGAGGGCCGCATCTTCAGCGCTCGCACGACTCACTCGCTCGGCACGGCGTCCCGCGAGGTCGCCGCCCTCGCCCCGCGGTGGCGGGGTCGTGCTCACGGACCGTTCGCCTTGCTCACGGCAGCCTGATTGACCAAGATCATTACACAGCGTAATATGTCTTTGGTCAGCAACACATCCAGGAGGATGCCGTGGGACTGTCGACCTACAACGGCTTCTCGGGCAGACAGCGCGAGCAGGTGCAGCGCTGGCTGAACGAGCAATGGGACAGCGGCGAGTTGCCGCGGCCTTCGGTCTGCGTCGCCTGCGGGCAGATCGAAGGGATCATCGACGGGCACCTGGAGAACTACGACGAGCCCACCAGCTACGTCGACCTCTGCGTGACCTGCCATCTGCTCCTGCACATGCGGTTCCGCCGCGCCGCGGCGTGGCTGCGGTACCGCGAGCGGGTCGCCGCCGGGTGGCAGGCGCCGCCGATGCACCGACGCGGCCAGGCGATCGGAGAGCTGGCCAAGGGCATCCTCGCCGGCAAGTACCCCGCCGGCGTGCAGCGCGCGGCCGCCCCCGGCAAGACATTCCTCGACCAGCTGTCCACGACGGCCGCGCCGCTCTGGTAGGTGACGAACGGGAGGTGACTCCCGTTGAGCGCATCTGCCGCGCAGCGCGCCAAGACCGCAGAACGCCGCGCCCAGGCGATCCAGCTGAAGTTGGCCGGTCTGGACTTCGAGACGATCGCCCAGCGGTTGGGCTACTCCTCCCGCCAGGCGGCGCACAAGGATCTCCAGCGGGCGCTCGCCCGCAACCTGGCGCTGGAGGCGGCCGCGGCCGACGAGTTGCGGCACGTCGAGCTGATGCGGCTCGACCGCTTGCAAGGCGCGTTCTGGGCCAAGGCGGTCGGCGGTGACATCAAGGCGGGCGAACTGTGCCTCCGGATCATCGCCGAGCGCCGCAAGCTTCTGGGTCTCGATGCCCCCGCCCAGGTGGAGGTGATCACCCTTGACGCGGTCGACGCCGAAATCAGGCGGCTCGAAGCCGAGCTCGGTCGACTCGGTGATGCAGCTCAAGCTGATGAAGCTGCGGCGGCTACGGGAGCTGAAGACTGAGCGGCAGCACCTCGAAGCCGAGCGGCTGCGCAACATCGACGTGTTCGAGCAGTTGGGCTACCGGCCCAACTGCCTGCCCTTCATGCGCGGTGAGATCCCGGCGCCCTGCGGACAGTGCCCGCAGGAGCAGTTCCACGCGGCCACCGAGTTCGACGTGCTGTACGGCGGCGCGGCCGGCGGCGGCAAGACGAAGGCGCTGCTGATGGAGGGCCTCCGGGCCTGCGTCCGCTACCCCGGTCTCCGGGTGGGTGCGTTCCGCCGCACCTACCCGGAGCTGGAGGAAAGCCTCCTCGCGGAGCTGACCGAGGTGGGCTTCGCCAAGGCGCTCGGCGCGCACTGGAACGGCACCAAGTACAACCTGCTGTTCCCCAACGGCTCCCGGCTGATGTTCCGGTACGCCGAGACGTTGCAGGACGCCACCCGCAGGCAGGGCGGCCAGTACCAGCTCCTGCTGTTCGATGAGCGGACCCTGACGCCTCCGAACGTCATCTCGTTCCTGGAGTCGCGGCTGCGCTCCGGCCGCGCCGACATCCCCGTGCTGGGCATCCGCTCGGGCACCAACCCCGGCGGCCCTGGCCACGGGTTCGCCAAGGACCGCTACATCGTGCCCACGTCGTACGGGTCGAAGACCTACCGCGACGTCCGTGGTCGAGAGGTGCGGTTCATCCCGAGCAAGCTGTCGGACAACCCGCACGTCAACCCTGAGTACCAGCACGACCTGGACGCGCTGCCCGAGCAGTTGCGCTCGGCCTTCCGAGACGGCAACTGGGACACCTTCGCGGGGCAGATGTTCAGCGAGTGGTCCTACGACCGGCACGTGGTCAAGCCGATGACGCTGCCCAAGACGTGGAAGCGCTACAACGGCATCGACTGGGGCTACTCGAAACCGTGGGCGGTGCTGTGGGCCGCGGTGGACGAAGACGGCCGCGTGTGGGTCTACCGCGAGCTGTACAAGACCCGCGTCGGCGAGTCCGACCAGGCCAAGATGATCCTCGCCGCCGAGGCCGAGGACGAGCACGTGAGCAGCCGGTGGGCTGACGACGCGATGTGGGCCACCCGCGGCGAGGCCCGCCCGGTGTCCGACATCTACGCCGAGAACGGCGTCTACCTGACGCCGGCGGGCAAGGGCGGCCGGGTCGCGGGCTGGCAGCGGGTCCACTCCTACCTCGGCGAAGGCCCCGCCTGCGCCCACCACCGGGCGATGGGGTGGGCGACCTGCCCGATGGTGCACGTCTTCGAGACGGTCACCGAGCTGATCCGCACCCTGCCGACCCTCCCCCACGCACTCAGCGGCGACCCCGAGGACGCCGACACCAACGCCGAGGACCACTCGCCGGACGCGTTCCGGTACCTGGTGATCAATCTCGGCGGCGGCGCGGAGTTCGTCATCCACCCGGACCAGGAGGAGCCGCCGGAGGTGGCGACGGTGGGCGTCTACGCCTACCGGGCCGACCCGTCGCTCCCTGCCTGGTCGACGTCGGACGTCGAGCACGAGCCCGGCGCGGTCACGACCATGCCCGACCCCGACGAGTCGTAACCCATGAAGGAGGTGGTGCGTCGTGGCGTTCAACCTCCTGTGGTGGCGCTCCCGATCGCAGGAGCCAGTGACGGAAGCCGCGGCGGCGCCGCTGACGACCCCGCCGCGCAGCGGGTTCGAGTTCGGCATCCCGCCGGGCGGGCTCACCGAGTACAACCAGGGCCTCGGCGTCGCCACGCAGACCGACCGCCGGTCGATGATGACCCAGCTGTTCGAGGCGTTCCTGGCGTGCCCGTGGGCGTGGTCCAGCGTCAACGCCATCGCCCGCACGATCACCGCGGGCGGGCTGGTCACCGACTGGGTCAACCCGGACGGCGACGGCGACGCAGAGCAGCCGCAGAAGCCGGAGAACGTGCTGGCGTTGGAGCGCCTGCTGGCCTACTGCAACCCCCGCGAGGACATCCGCCAGTTGCTTCGGAGCACCATCGCCGACCTGCTCGTTTTCGGTGACGCGTACATCGAGGTCGTCTGGTGGCTCGGCGTGCCGGTCGCGCTCTACACGCTGGACTCGCCGGCCATGCTGCCGATCGCCGACGAGCACGGCGAGATCAGCGGCTACGTGCAGATCACCGACAACCAGCAGCGTGCCGAGTTCGCGCCGCACGAGGTGATCCACATCAGCCTGGACGCGCCCCGAAGCGGCGTGTTCGGCATCTCCCCCACGCAGGCCGCGATGCTGCCGATCACGGCGTGGCTGTTCGCGGCGGCCACGCTGAAGGAGACGTACCGCAAGGGCAACCCGCCGAACGTGCACGCCGACCTGCCCCGCGACAACTCCCCGGCCGAGATCAACCGGTGGACGCAGCAGTACATGGTGCGCAACGTGGGTCCGCGCAACATCGGCAACCCGGTGGTCACCAAGGGCGGCGGGACGATCAAGGAGTTGCAGCACACGCGGATCACCGAGGCGCTGGCCACGTTGGACCAGAAGCGCGACGAGATCCTGGCCTGCTACGGCGTGCCGCCCGCCGAGGTCGGCGTGATCGAGTCGGGCAACATCGGCGGCGGCACCGGCGAGTCGCAGCGCAAGACGTACGAGACGAACACGTGCGACCCGATCGGCGCGATCCTGCTGGAGAAGCTGGTGTACGCGCTGGTCACCAAGGGCTTCGGGATCACCGGCTGGACGCTGAAGTTCCCGAAGGTCGACATGCGGGACTCCAAGGTCATCGAGGAGATCCGGGAGAAGCGGATCCGGACCGGCCAGTGGACCCTCAACCGCGCCCGCGCCGACATCGGCGAGCCGCCGGTGGAGGGCGGGGACGTGCCGATGTTCCTCGACGCGCAGCACGCGTTCGCGTGGCGCGACGTCGTCGCCTACGTGCAGGCCACCATCGCGGCCAAGCTGCGCGGCACCGGCCTGGATCCCGGCGAACCGGCGGACGAGGACCGGCCGATCCAGCTGGTGCGCACCTCGGAGCCGGTCGACCCGGCGAACGACCAGGGCGAGCCCGACGACGACCAGCCCGGTCCCCCCGAGCTGGTCGACCCGACCGGCAAGAAGACCGTGCCCGACGACGACCAGGACGAGAAGCCGGACGAGTCGTACCGACGCTTCACCGCCTGGCATCGGGACTACAGCGCCCGCCGCGCTGAAGCCCTGGAGACGTTGCCGCGGGTCGCTGCGTGAACGGGGCGACGGTCGACCAGGCGGACGTCCTGGAGGACGAGCCGGACGAGGACACGGCGGCGTTCGACGTCGAGCTGACCGGCCACCCGCTTCGCGCCCAGGACGTGCCCGCGCTCATCCCGAAGATCATCGGATAACCCTGAAGGAGATCGTCATGGAGAAGGCGCGCACGTTGGCCGCCGAGCTGATCGCCCACCACGAGAGCGGCCTGGTCACGGCGCAGGAGCTGTACGCCGCGTCGCCCGCCGACGAGCTGGCCGCCGGCTTGGTCGTCCACCACCAGGCCGGCTTGGCCACCGCGCGGGAGCTGTACGCGGTGCTGACGACCGGGCCGCTGGAGCCCGCGCCGCAGGCCTCCGGCGGCGCCGTCGTCACCGTCGAGGACGGCGACTAGCAACACCAGAACCCCGAGGCAGGCAGCGCCGAACCCCAACCCCCGCAGGGTTCGTTGACGCGCCGTCTCGGCGGCAGCGCGCGGTGGTGTCTCCGGCGAGAGCACCACCGCGCGCTGCCAACCCCAGCGAGACCGGCTGTCCCCTTCCCCCTCGGAGGTTCCGTCATGACCCAGCCGAAGCACGGCCAGATCGTGGAGTACCGCGGCAAGCTCGGGTTGCAGGCCGTCCGGCCCGCGCTCGTCGTCGCGTCCGTCGACAACCTCGACCCGCGCGGTGTCGAGAACGACCCGCGGCTGGCGTTGGACTCGCCGACGCACGCCCACCTGCTCGTGTTCACCCCGAGCGACGGCGGCTTCTTCATGGAGTTCAACGTCGCGTCGGGCGACGGCCCCGGCGAGTGGCAGCCGCTGGTCGACCAGCACGGTCCCGCGCCCAGCTCGGAGGACGCCTACCGCCGCGCCGGTGAGTGCATCGCCCAGGCGCAGGCGCAGAACGACCACAGGTCGGCCGCGCTGCTGGACGCCGGTCGCACGTGGATCACGCTGGCCGAGTCGCTGGACCGCCGGCCGCGCCGCCGACCGGCGCGCGGAGGAGGCGACACCCGGTGACCGGGACCGAGTTCGACTGGTTCGCGAAACCGGTCGAGGCGGGCGGCGTCCGGTGGACGGTGCACGCGGCGGCCGACCCGGACCGTGACGCGATGGTGCAGCGCTGCCGGGACTGCGGCGTCGTGCTGCGCGACAAGACGCTGTTGCAGCGCGACCTGGCCGAGCTGGCGGACACCGGCAGCGCGCTGGTCTGGTACGCGGTCGGTGCGCGCGTCGGCACGGACGGCATCGGCGAGGTCCGCGGGCTCTGCTACTTCGAGATCGGAGACCGGCCGCTGCAACCCGACGAGCAGCCCTGCACGCGGGAGGTCGGCGATGCCACGGCGACGCCCGAGTCCTGATGCCGAGTGGGGCGCCTGGCTGGCGGTGAGCGCCGCGGTGTTCGCCACGCTGGAGGGGCACGCGTTGCTGCGGCGGGTTCACGAGCGGACGCTGTCGGCGACGCTGCGCCGCTGGCTCGGCATCCGGCCGTCCCGCTGGTACCGCGCCGCCGCGTCGGCCGCGTTCCTCGGGTTCCTCGCGTGGCTGGCACTGCACATCGTCGTCGCCGTCGACCGGGACGAGGAGGTGCGCGATGGCACGCCGTAGGCCGTCGATCCTGCCCCGCGGCGGCGCGTGGGTGGCCACCTACCCGCGCGTCGGGTTCACCGACGACGTGGAGTCGTTCGAGGACCGCGAGCGTGCCTTCGAGTGGATGGCCGAACGCCTGCCGCCCCAGCGCGACCGGGCGGTCTCAATCAGCGTCGAGCGGTCCTACCCGCTCCAGGACGGCCTCGCCGCGGTGCCTCGCTGGACGCCCACCCGTCATCGCCGCTGACCGGGTCGCCGTCTCGTAGTCCCGAGCCCGCCACAGGCCGCAGTACGTCGGGGGGTGCCAGTGGACGAGCTCAGCGCGCAAGCACGTGCCGCCTACGCCTCCGGCTGGGCGGCGTCCGGCGGTCCCATGACCGACCGGGTGCGCGCCGGATGCCTCGCCGCCGTGGAGCTGGCCTGTCGGAACCACCTCGACCCGGACGTCTTCGAGACCACGATGCGTCTCGGACAGCTGGAAGGCGTGTGGGCCGCCGTGTACGAGCGGCGCGAACAGCTCTACGTCGACCACACCGCGCACGCCTTGGCCACCTGGCAGGAACTCGTGTGGACCACGGTGGACATCGGTGGCGCGGTGCTGGCGTTCCGCCGCCGGATCAACCTCGCCAGCGAGGCGGCGGCCGATGACGAGGACGACCTGGTCGCCGAGGCGGTCGCCGCGGCCCTGCTGCTGCTGACCAGCGTGCTGGCCGACCGCTCGGACTCGCGCTACGTGGCGCTGCTCGCCGCCCTCACCGAAGCGCTGAAGAACGCCGCGGCCGAGGGCGTGGTCACCGCGATGGCGCTGGCGGCCGAGCAGATCGGCATCGTCGGCCTGGACCTGGACCTGGTGTTCGCCGACGCCTACGCCGACGTCGCCGACCCGAGCGACGACGCCCGCGTGCTGCTGGAGCAGATCGTGACGGCCACGGCCGCGGACCTCGCCCGGCTGCTGACCCGGCTCACCCGCAGCGGCGCCGACCACGACGAGATGCTGGCCGAGGTCGACGCGTACCTCGCCGACAACGAACCCCGCGGTCTGCGTACCCAGGTCGACGTCGGGATCGGCGCGGCCCTCACCCGCGCGGCCACCGGCTGGTACACGGCTCACGGTGTCCGATCCGTGGACTTCGTGACCGTGGGCGGCGCGCAGGTCTGCGTGCACTGCATGGACGAGGAGTCGAAGAACCCGCACCTGATCAGCGACGTCCTGCATCCCCCGATCCACCCGTTCTGTCGCTGCACGTTGGTGCCGACCTCTCCCATTCGCCTGCTCGACGTGTCGAGATACCTCACCGGAGGAACCGATGTATGACGCCAACGCGCGGTTGCTGTGGACATCCGCCGACTGGGGCGGAACGTTCGCCGCCAACAAGACCTCCGGGCTGATCAACCTGCGCGAGGTGGCCGATGTGTGGCTCGCGGTCGCGGTCACCGGAGCGGCCGGCGGCACCGCGCCGACGCTGGACGTCGTCCTGGACCTGCGCGACAACGCCGCGCCCCTGCCGAACTGGTTCCTCGGCGCCCTGGCCGTCGACCCGATCACCGCCGGCGCGTCGGCCAAGCACACCGCCGGCGGGCTCCACATCGCCACCAAACCGCTGGTGCTGCCCGAGTACGGCCGGATCCGGGCGACGCTCGGCGGCACCAGCCCCACGTTCGCCGGGGTCACCGTGAGCCTGTTCGGGCGGTGAAGCCGGTGGTCGAGTCCGGGATGATGCGCCGCCTCCGTGAGCAGCGCGCCGCCGACACCGACGTCTTCGTGGACGCAGTGCTCGCCGCGCTGGATGTCCCTGAAGTGCGCGCCAGGATCGCCGAGATCGCCGCCCAGGCCGCGCGGGCTGCGCAGCCACGAGCCGGTCAAGGTCGGGGAGGAGGTGCACGCCGTGGCAGGTAAGCCCCTGGCGACCTTCAACGGCACCGCCATCCGGCCTGGCGTCAGCCGCAACGGGCGGCTCTACACGCGCAAGCTCATCGCCCAGGCCGTGACGCGGGCGCAGGAGCGGCTGGCGACCCCGGACGGGATGCCGCTGACGATGCTCACGCACCACGACGCCAAGGACGACTCCACCCGGATCGTCGGACGCGTGGTCAGCCTGACCCTGGAGCGCGACGGCAGCGCCGCCTACGAAGCCGTCCTCGCCGACACCCCCGAGGCCCGCAAGATCCTGGAGCTGATCGAGCCCGACGCGAACGGCCAGCGGTTCCTCGCGGGTGTGTCCATCCGCGGGTTCTGGCTCGGCGCGGTGCGCCAGGAGATCCACGCGGGCCAGACGGTCGAAACCGCCGACGACCTCGAACTGGACGGCTTGGACTTCACGCGCAGCCCCGGTGTCGCCGGTGCCGACGTCGACCAGGTGTTCCGCGTCGAGTCCGCCCAGCCCGCCGAGACCACCTCGGCGCGGGCCGCAATCCACGAGTCCGCCCCGGACGCCCCCCTGCTGCTGGTGGAGGCCAGCGAGGAGAAGGAGACCGCAATGCCCCCCTCCAGCACCGCCACGCCCACCCCCGCCGCCATCCCGGACCGCACGCCGTACGCCGACAACGGGTACAGGGACGGCCAGAAGCGCTACCGGCTCGGCACCCCGCAGGAGGCGATCACCGCCTACCTGGCGTTCAGCGACCGCGCGGTGGTCGAGAGCTACACCTCCCAGCAGGTCAAGCGCGCCAAGGCCCGCATCGCCCGCGCTCTGGAGGCCTTCGACCTGACCGCGACGGGCGGCGTTGTCGTCAGCGCGCCGCGCCCGGTCGGCGAGAACGCCGAGGTCACCGAGTACTGGGGCGGCGACGACGGCAGCTTCTACGTCGAGCTGACGAACGGCGCGATCAGCGTGCGGATCTCGTCGTGGTGCTGCCCCGTCGACCAGCTCGCCACGGTCGGCAAGGCGGCGATGGACGGCGCGGTGGCCGCGCTGCTCGCCGTCGACCCCGATCTGGACGGCCACGTGAGCACCGGCGAGACCGCCGACCCCGACGACGTGTCCGAGACGGACACGCCTTCCTCGGACGCGTCCGCGGCCGGGAGTTCAACCCCAGCGGCGCCCGATTCGGCCGTCGACCCCACTACGCAGGAAACGGAGGAGCCCGCCGTGAGCGAGCCCACCACCCCGGCCGCCGGCACCCCGGCGGCCGTCACCCTCTCCACCGACCAGTTCCAGGAGCTGCTGGCCGCCGCCCGCGGCGGTGCCCCGGTGCCCGCGCCCGCCGAGGCGGCCGCGCCGCCGCCGGCCGCGCAGGAGACCGCCGACCAGCGGATCGCGCGCCTCATCGCGGAGAAGGTGGCCGCGGCCACCGCGCCCGTCGCGGAGACCGAGGACGAGAAGATCGACCGCCTGGTCCAGGAGGCCCTGGCGCGCAACGGCGCCGCTCCGGCCGTGCAGGAGACCGAGGAGCAGCGCATCGACCGGCTGGTCCAGGAGAAGTTGACCGCCGCGATCCAGGCGCAGGCCCAGCAGGGCGGCGCTCCGGCCCGCAAGGGCCTGGTGGCCGGTGGTGCGACCACGACCGCGCCGGTCGGCGAGAGCGCGGCCGCCGTGACCGCCCCGGACGGGTTGCCCGAGAGCTGGCCGCAGAAGCCGCTGCACCTCTACACGGAGGACGAGCGGCAGTCGTACCTCCTGCCGGCGGTCGAGGCCGGGATCATGGGCAACCGGTCGGTCGTCGTCCAACAGCCCGCCGCCCAGTAGGCCCCGTCGCCGACCCGAACCGAGGGATCGGGTCGGCACAGATCCACATAGGACTCCCCTCGTCTTGACCGCCAACCACCGGTTGGTGCCGCCCGGCAGTGATGGTCACCAGCAGGCCCGCCCCGCATCCGCGACGGCGGGCTTTTTCGCGCCCTAGCAACGTGATCACACTCGGAGGACAGCACCCATGTACGGTGCGGAACTGCGTGAGGCCCTGAACGCCGCTGGCGCTCCGGCCCTCATCCCCAAGATCATCGACCCCCTGCTGTTGGAGTACCAGCGGCGCTACGCGCCCCTGCTGCGGGCCATCCCGAGCTTCCGGTGGGGCACGGACGTCTACCACTTCAACAGGCGCACGGCGAACCCCAACGGCGGGTTCGTCACGGACGGCGGCGCACGGCCCGTCACCCACAGCACGTACGTGCAGAACAACTTCCAGATGCGCCACCTCCAGGTGGTCGGCGGCGTGACGGGCTACGCCCAGGAGGTCACCCGCCAGGTCATCGGCAACCTCCGCGCCACGGAGATCGAGGGCTCCATCCAGGGTCTGTACTGGGACATGGAGACCGCGGTCCTGTGGGGCAACGAGGGCGCGACCCAGTACGGCGCGTACCCGCAGTTCTCGGGCTTCGACTCGCTGCTGAGCAACTACAGCGGCGCCGAGCAGAACGCGCTCGACATGGCGGGCGGGTCGCTGTCGCTGTCCATGCTGGACCGGCTGGCGGACATGGTGGAGACCAACGCCGCGATGTCCGTGTTCAGCTCGGACTGGATGTTCGTGATGAGCAACACCGCCGAGTCGCGGATCGCTCAGCTGCTCCAGAACCAGCAGCGGTTCATGAACTCGGTGGAGGTCGCCGCAGGCCTGTTGGTCCCGAGCTACCGGAACATCCCGATCGTCAAGTCCTCGTTCCTGAGCACCCGCGGCTACAGCCTCGGCACGGTCACCTCGGCGACGGCGACGACCGGCGGCAGCCTCCCGGCGGCCACCTACTTCTACAAGGTGTCCGCGGTGGTGGCCCGGCAGGGTGAGATCGCCGCGTCCGCCGAGGTGTCGCAGGCCACCACCGGCGCGGCCTCCACGGTGACGTTGTCGTTCTCGCCGCCCACCGGCCTGGACGGCGCTTCACCGATCCTCTACAAGGTCTACCGGTCGACCGCGACCGGTACCCAGACGTTGCTGGGAGTCGTGGACGCGACCGTGGGCGTCGGGTCGGACGGCGTCACGCCGATCGCCACGACGTCCATTGTGGACGACGGCGTGAAGCTGACGCCGAAGAACGGCTCCACGATCCCGGCGACCAACCCGCCGGTGTACCAGGGCACGAACACCAACAAGTTCCCGCCCACGGCGGGCCAGGAGAGCATCTTCCTGGTGCCGCGCGACCGGTCGATCCTGTGCCGGCCCTACGTTCGCGAGCTGACCCCGGTCGACGTCTACCCGACCACCCAGGCCCCGGACACGCTGCCCTACGCGATCGTCTCCGACACCACGCTCGCCCTGCGTGCGCCGAAGTTCATCGGCGGGGCGTACCGCGTCGGCGTCGCGCTCTGACCCTTCCCGCTCGTGCTGGTGGTCGACCGGCTGCACCCGGTCGACCACCAGCACACCCCTCACTGTCTGGAGTGGACAGACATGGTTCTGATCGTGAAGAAGCGGGCGGGTGGCGACTCCTTCGGCAACCGCTGGGAGGAGGACGGCGCGGCCGTGGACGTTCCACCGGAGCAGGCCGCCGCGCTGTTGGTGATCCCGGACGGCGGGTTCAGCGAGCAGGCGGAACCGGAAGCGCCCGCTGGTGACGTGCCCGAACCGCCGACCCTGGACGTCGAGGTGGAGGCCCACCTGATGCACGCCCAGTGGCTCTCCGAGCACGAGCCGCCGGCCGTGCAGCCCGCGCCGATCGCCCCGCAGCCCGCGGTCGTGACCGGACCGGACACGCCCTCGGCCCCCGCCCCGCAGCCCGCGCCCAAGAAGCAGCCCGTCCGCGGGCAACGCACCAAGGAGTGAAGCGCCGTGTCCGCAGACATGCCCATCCCGCTGTGCTCGATGGATGAGCTGAAGGCCGGGGCGTTCGCGGACCTGGCGCAGGCGTTCGATGACACCGCGTTGGCGCGCACCCTCGCGCAGGCGACACGGGCGTGCGAAACCGAGGTCGGTCGACGCCTCGCCCCGTTCATCGGCCTGACCGAGTCGCACCGGCTTGACGGCGTCGACCCGGACGAGTACGGCGCGTCGACCAACCTCCCCCTGGACCTCGCCGGCTCCCTCGGCAGGTCCAGGGGGCTTTCGCTCAGCACCGGCGGCGACCTCGTGCGGCACCTGTGGTTGCACCAGAGCGCACCGCACTACCCGGACCTGTGGTCCTACACGAACGTGCAGGTCACGCTGACCCGGTCCTACGGCGGCAGCCAGGTACTGGGCATCGACCAGTTCGACGGTCCCGAGCCCGACACCGGACACCTGTGGTTCCGGCTGGGCACCTGGGCGCCGCTCGGGTCGTTCGCGCGGGTCGTCTACTCCGGTGGCTACCACACCGTGCCGGCCGACTTGGAGCGCGCGTGCAAGTACATGGCCGCGGCCATCCTCTGCCGGGAGCTGGCACCCCTCGGCGGAGGTCAGCAACACGACGCCTCCGAGCTGGAGCAACAGGCGGTCGCCTGGCTTTCCCCCTACATGAGGGCGGACTAGCCGATGCCCGGCAAGCCCGCGCGGCGCAGGACGTCGAGCAGCGCGGCCAAGCACGCCGTCAGGTTCGCGCCCCGCGGCCGCCGCGTGATGTCCGAGGACACCAAGGACAAGATCTCCGAGGCGCTGATCCGCTACCACCGCACCCGGCACGGCGCGCGGAGTCGGGCCAGCTCGTCCCGCCGTAGTCCGACTGCCGCAGGCGTACGCGGGCGCAAGCCCAAGCTGATCGGCGTCGACTCCCGCGGGCGAGGGAAGTTCAACCCTCGCGACAGGTTGTTGAACACGCGGGTCAACCGCAAGCGCGGTCGCCGCGTCGTGATCAGCCGCCGACTGCGCGACACCCGCGTCCAGTTCCGCCGACGCCTGCGTACCAACAGGGTGTGGACCAGCCGGCGCGGCGGCCGTAGCCGAAGGAGGCGATGAGAATGCCGGGCCTCGCCGACGCGATCAATCGTGAAGCGGATTGGCTGCGCACCCACGGCGACGAGCTGCCCGCGCTGTTGAAGGAGCACGGCGGACCGTTCGAGGTCGTTCAGGGCAGGTCCATGCGGTCGCCGAACACGCGCAAACAGGCCCTGTACCTGACTCACGCCACCTACAGCGACAGCAGGTGGGGCAACGCCCGCAAGCTCGGCACGTACAGCTTCCGCCTGGCCGTGCACTGGCCGGTCGGCTCGACGGTCACCAGCATCGACATCGCCGAGCGCGAGCAGCAGGCGCTGGACGAGGCGTTGGAGTTGGTCGTCGCCCGCATCCGCGGACTGATGGGGGACCACACCCACGGCGGCCGGTTCCTGGCGGTGGCCGAAGCCCCGGTCGATTCGACCATCAACGTCCAGTACGAGCCGCCGGAAAAGACCCTTCCGGAGGGCGTTCTGCGCGCCGAGGTGCTGTACCAGGCGCAGGACCAAGCGTTCATCTAGACGCCGCCCGATCCGTCCTTCCCTTGCCCTGCTTGGAGTTTCGCCATGCGTCAACGCAACGTCTCTGGCACGACCGTCGTCGTGCCCGGAATCCCGGCCGAGGTCGAACCCGATGAGGTGGTCGACCACCCGCTGTTGATCAGCGGGTTCGAGCTGGTCGAGACCAGTCCGCCGAAGACCAAGAAGACCGCGGTCCGGGAAGCCCCGACCGACTACGTGACGCCCGCTGCCCGCACCGCGACCGTCGAGGAGTGACGACGTGACCAAGCTCTCCCGCCTCACGAAGTTGGCGTTCGCGCCGGAAGCCACGTCGGGAACCTACCTCGCGCCCTCCTTCGGTCTGCCGTTCGACAAGGCGGACTACGAGGACGTCATCACCGAGCTGCGCGACGAGTCGTACCGCAACAACGACACCGTGCTCCAGGGCCTCTACCCCGGAGCCGCGCACTCGACCTGGTCCATCGACGTCCTGGCCTACCCCGACTTGATGGGGCACTGGCTGCGGGCGATGATCGGCCCGGACACCGTGACGGCAGGCGTTTCCACCACGCTGGCAGCCGCCGTCGCGGCAACCGGCGCGGTGTCGATCTCGACCACGGCCAGCATCCCTGCGGGCTCGACCATCCGCATCGGCACCGGCACCCTGGCCGAGTACGCGATCACCGGCGCGCCCACCGGCGCCGGTCCGTACACGATCCCGATCACCTCCCCCACCGGCGGTCTGACCAAGACGCACCTCTCCGGTGCGACCGTGGTCTCCGCGTCCACGCACACGTTCAAGCAGGACGGCGGCGCGGCGAAGCGGACGTTCTCGCTGTCGGTGAACGACACCACCAACGCGGTGCGCGGGTACTCCTGGGCGACGCTGTCCGACCTCGCGCTGAAGATCGACCCGAAGGGCGCGGTGTCCTGCTCGTTGCAGTTCGTCGCGATGCCCGGCGTGGAGCAGGCCGACTTCACGCCGTCCTACGTCGACCAGCCGCCGATCCTGGGCTGGCAGTGGGCCATGACCAACGCCGGTGCCGCGTCGACGCGTGGCCTGACGTTGGACTACACGATCAAGCGTGCCGTCGAGCCGGTCCACGGCTCCACCGGCGTGCAGGCGCCCCGCGAGATCTTCGCGGGCGCGCTCACCTCCGAGTTCTCGTACTCGGCGGTGTTCGAGAACCGGGTCGATCTGGAGCTGTACGAGCGGTATCGGCAGATGCCGACCGTGGCCACCCTGACCCAGCCGGTGCACCTCGGCGGCTGCTCGCTGGCGCTGACCATGAGCAAGTCGGGCTACACCAAGGGCACCCGCGATCTGAGCAACGCCTACGTGCAAGCCGCCTTCTCCGGCTCCGGCATCTACAACGCCACCGATGGCGGGGCCATCGCGGCGGAGCTGAAGAACTTCGTGACCGCGCCCTACTAGGCGAGCGAGCACGGCATGTTCGACCCGACGCCGCTGGCAGCGATACCAGCGGCGTTTTTCTTTGCCTACCAACGGTTTTTCCGGTTCGCCCGTACATGCGGGCCGTGCTGGGGGGACCGGAACCCCTCACGTCAAGGAGATCGCTATGGCGGGCTACGCCAACCGCGTCATCACGCTGCACTTCCCCGAGTTGTCCGAGGAGGGCGACGACGTCTTCGTGGTGATGCGCAACCCGAAGACCGTCACGCTGTCGACGTTGGAGGTCGAGGCGGTCAGAACGAACGCCGATGGTGCGCCGGACGACGGCGAGGCGTCGAAGGTCGTCAACGGCCTCATGTCGCGTCTGATCATCGGCGGCAGGCTCTACGACGCGAGCGTCGACGGTGTGGACGCGGCCGGCGAACCGCTGGACCAGCCGTTGCTGACCTACCCGCTCGGTCCCGAGGACGCGGCGAAGCTGCCGATCGAGGTGATCACGGGGATCAGCGAGAAGATCCACGCGGCCCAGACCCCTCGCTAGAGCCCGGAAGCCCCTACCTCGAAGACGTCATCTGGGCGGCCGAGTCGATCTACGAGGGCACATGGGCATCCGGGCCGCCGCCGCCGGAGTTGGTGGACTTCGAGCTGATGAAGTACATGGGCTGGTCCTGGCCCGAGCTGGAGGCGACTCCGGAGTACGTCCGGAGGTTCGCCTGGGATCTGATGCAGATCAAGCTGACGGCGGAGAACGGCGCTCGGGAGCGGGAGATCCGCAGCGCCAGGGACTCCGGGCCGTAGCGGTCACAGGGAAAGGTGCGTGCTGGTGTCCGTCGAGCTGACTCCCGCCCGGATGCGGCGGCTGTTCGACCATCTCGGTGCCACGGCGGTGAAGCGCAGCGAGCAGACGCTGGTGGCCTTGGCCGACCTGGTGGTGAACCAGGCCCGGATCAACGCGTCGAGCGGACGGCACCCGTACGGCACGCCGACCCCGGCGCGGCCGGGGTCGGGGCCGGCCATCATCTCGCAGACGCTGGTCAACTCGATCGTGCGCACGAAGGTGCGCGTCACGGGGGCCGCGGGCCAGGAGATCCTGGTGGGGATCGCACCGAACCGGTACCCGGTCTACAACGGCCGCGTCCACAAGGTCGCGTCCTCGCGGTACGGCCTGGCCCTGGAGACCACGGTCGGCGGCCGCCGCGGCCTGTACCCGTTCCTCGGGCCGGCCGCGCGGTTCGTCGTGACCATTCCGGCGGTCCACGTCTACAGGCGCATCCTCGGCGCCGGTGACTGGCTGAGGCTCTGACGCCAACGCCGCGCCACCCACCTCCTCGCTGATCGTCCCGAGCAGTTCCCCGAGGAGGTGGTGGCGCGGTGTCGCAGGAGGTGGCAGACCTCTACATCAAGCTGAGCAGCAACGCCCGCTCGCTGATCCCCGACTTCACGGCCGCGGGCCGGGCCGGGGAAGGCATGGCCAAGCAGGTCCGCGGCTCCACCGACAATCTGGATCGCGCCTACAACCAGGCCGCCATCGCGGCGCAGACGACGGCGAAGCGGACCTCGCAGGCCATCGACCAGATCGTGGCGTCCTACCAGCGCGCCGGAACTGCCGCCGCCCAGCTCGCCGCACGGGTGAAGGCCTCGATGGCGGCCATCGTCCGGGCAGAGAAGGGCGCGGCCGACGCCGCCACGACCCTGGAAGCCAAGCTGCGCAAGAGCGTGGACGCGCTGGTGGTGTCGCACGAGCGGGCCGCGAAGTCACAGCTGCGCCTGGAGGCCGCGTCCGCGGCGACCGCGGCGAAGGTCGCCGCAGCGCAGGACAAGATCACGGCGTCGGCTGCCGGGATGGCCGCGAAGGTCGCGGCCGCCGGGGCTCGCGTCGCCGAGGCAGACGACAAGATCGCGGCGTCGGCTGCCGGGATGGCCGCCAAGGTTGCGGCCGCCGGGGCTCGCGTCGCCGAGGCAGACCACAAGATCGCGGCGTCGGCTGCCGGGATGGCCGCCAAGGTCGCGGCGGCCAACGACCGGATCGTCGCCTCGAACCACCGCACGCTCGCCAGCGAGGCGGCGGCGATCGCCCGCGTAGAGCAGGCCAGCGCCGCCACGGTGGTGGCCAACAACCGTGCCGCCGCGTCGCACGCCTCCCTGGCCGCCCGCACGGCGCAGTCGGCGGCGGCTCAGGTCGCGGCCGCCAACCGCATGGCCACGGCGCAGTTGACCCTGGAGCGGCGGACGACCGAGACCGCGCTGAGCATCGTGCAGGCGCACACCAAGGCCGCGAAGTCCGGGGTCGACCTGGAGAAGGCGCTCCGCCGGCAGGTGGACGCCCAGACCGAGGCAGGCGACCTCATCGTCCGCTCGCACGGCGTGGTCTCGCGGTCGATGGAGGAGACCGCGCTGAAGCAGCGCGACGACGTCGAGCGGATGCGCGCCCAGACGATCAAGCTCGCCAGCGCGTTCGAGGAGCAGGAACGGAAGGCGACGGCCGCGAACTACGCGATGGCCGAGGCTCTGGACGACACCGCCGGCCGGTCGATCAAGTCGTTGGAGGGCAAGCGGCAGGCGCTGGCCGACACCGCCGTGGCGCTCACGATGGTGGCGACCGTCGCCACCGGCATGTCGGTGAAGATGGCGGGCGACTTCGAGCTGGGCACCACCCGCCTGGTCACCTCGGCCGGTGAGCTGCGGTCCAACCTGGACATGGTCCGCGACGGGCTGCTGCGGATGTCCGGCGAGGTCGGCTACAACACCAACGAGCTGATCAATGCCCTGATCAGGGTCAACTCGGCGGGCTACCACGGTGCCGAGGGGTTGGACATCCTGCGCTCGGCCGCGCAGGGCGCCAAGGCGGAGAACGCCGACCTGGTGACCGTGGCCGACGCGGTGACGTCGGTGATGGCGGATTACCGGCACATGGGCTACTCGGCGGCCGACGTCACGACCAAGCTGATCGTCGCCACGTCGCAGGGCAAGACGACCATGCAGGAATTGGCGGGCTCGCTGTCGGCCGTGCTGCCGATCGCGTCGTCGGCCAAGATTTCGTTCGAGGACATCGTCGGCGCGCAGGCGTCGATGACCGTGCACGGCATGTCCGCCCGGCAGGCCGCGCAGAACCTCGCCGACGCCATTCGGCACATGCTCGCACCGACGCAGGTTCAGGCGAAGGAGTTGGGACAGCTCGGGCTGTCCGCGCAGGATCTCGCGCAGATGGTCAGCGAAAAGGGCCTCACCGGCACGCTGAACCTCCTCTCCCAGACGATCTTGTCGAAGATGGGTCCGAGCGGGAAAGTCATGCTCGACGCGTTCAATCAGAGCAAGGACGCCGCGGCCGCCGTCAACGACATGATCAAGGCAATGCCGAAGCCAGTGGCGGACCTGGCAATCGCCTACCGCGACGGCACTATCTCGTTGGGCGACTACAAGGCGGCGATGAAGGCGCTGCCGTCCGATCAGGCGGGCCTGGCGAAGCAGTTCATGAGCCTGTCCGACCGCGCGAGCGGCTTCACCGACCTGCTGAAGCAGGGCACCCCGGCGGCGCAGTCCTATCAGGATGCGCTCAGGCGGGTCATGGGTGACGCCACCGGCCTGAACGTGGCCCTGATGTTGACCGGCCACAACACCGCGTACACGACCGAAGCGGTGAAGAACATCACCGCCGCCACGGCCGACGCCAGCGGCAACGTTCTCGGCTGGACCGACATCCAGGAGACGTTCAACCAGTCCATGTCGGAAGCGACCGCCGGCGTGCAGGCACTGGCAACCAAGGTCGGCATGGAACTCCTGCCCGGATTCCGCAGGGCAATGGACGTCGTCTCCAAGGCGACATCCTGGTTGTTGGAACACGAAGGCGCTGCGCGGGGTCTCGCGACGGCTATCGGCGTGGGTCTCGTGCTGGCGTTGTCCGTGGCCACGGCGTGGGTCTGGTCGTTCGCGGCGGCAATGTGGGCCACAGGTATTCCCCAGGTCATCATCGCGATCACGGCCATCGGGATCGCACTCTACGCCCTCGCCGACAGGTTCGACCTGGTCGAACGGCTGGTCAAGCCGTTCGCGCGTTGGATGCGGGGGCTTTTCGCGGAACTGAGAGAAATCCTCACGCCGTGGATCAACCTGGTCAAATTCGAGCTGATCAAGACCTGGCACGCCTTCGTTGAAGAAATCCGCGAGCACGCGCCGGTGATCAAACATTACATCGCGGTCGCCGCAGGTCACGCGCGCGATATGCTGGACAAACTGCGCGCCTGGCTCCAGGACAACGGACCGGCAATCAAGGAGCACATCAAAGAAGCGTTTCGCATTTTCCGCGATTACGTGATTCCGACCGTTGTTTGGTTCGCTACGAAACTGTTCGACCTGTGGCGCACGGCCGTTTTCGTTTGGACCGCCATCGGCAAAGTCGTGATGTACTTCGTAGAGCTGGTCATCGACATAGTCGACGGTCTGAAGACATTCTTCAAGGGCTGGATCGACTTCTTCCGTGGCGTTTTCACTGGCGACTGGAGCTTGGTATGGAAGGGGCTCCAAGGGATCTTCAGCGGATTCTTCAAAATTCTCCTGGCTCTGGCGAAATTCGGGCTCAAAAGCCTGGGGGCGCTGTTTCAAGGATTCGGAAAGGGCCTGGCGCAGATCCTCGGTGTCGACCTCGACCGCGTCCACGCGAAGTTCACCGACGGATTCATCGAATCCGGCCAAAAGGTCAACCGCATAATGGAGTCCCTGGGGCTGGAGGTGCCCGCCCACCTTCGCCTCATGGACCGCCTGGGCCAAAAGGAAACGTCCACTTTCAAGGACAACCTGGCCCAGAGGTTCATGGAGATAAAATACGGTGCCGTGCTGACCTTCGATGAGCTGAAGGACCGGGTCACGGATAAGCTCGGGTTGATCGGCGACGCGACAAACCAGGGCTTGGATTTCATCCGAGGTCTGTTCGGGCGCAAATTCGGATTGGCCAAGGGCGACAGCGAAATTGCGCTGGAATCTTTCCGTGTGTCGTCGTCCGGGATCATGGGCCGCTTGTCGGAACAGCTCGGAATCGACTTGGAGGGGATCAGGAGCAAGTTCGCCGAGAAGTTCGGCCAGTCCAAGATCAGCGGCGAGCAGATGCTCCAGGGCCTGAAGGACGCGGCGAGCGCGCTACTGCGGTCTATGGCCGAGGCGCTGGGCATCGACCTCGACATGATCGTGCTCGTGTTCCGGTCGCGGTTCGGCCAGTTGAAGACCGACAGCGAGATCGCGATGGAGTCGTTCCGCGAGGGCACGGCGGGCAAGGCGGCCCAGACGAAGACCGCGGTGACCGCCGAGCTGGAGGCGATGCGGCTCCAGGCCGAGGCGAAGCTGCTGGCGTCGCGGCTGGCCGCGGAGCGCGAGATGGGCCGCACGGTCGTGATCTCGTCCGACTCGGGCTCGGCACTGCGCAGGATCTTCGGGGAGGCCTGGGAGGCGGTGAGGTCCGGCACGGTGTCGAAGCTGGGCGACGTGCTCGGGTTCCTCACCGGCGTGCCCGGCTCGATCACTCGGATCTTCGGCGGGTCGAGCGGGTGGCTGTGGAGCCACGGCAACGGCACCCTGTCGGGCTTCCTGTCCGGCCTGAAGTCCAAGTGGGCCGAGGTCGTGTCCTTCATCGTCGGCATCGGACCGTGGATTCAGGCCAACAAGGGTCCGCTCGACGTCGACCGCAAACTGCTCATCCCCGCCGGTGACGCGATCATGAGCGGTCTGCTGACCGCGTTGAAGGCTGGCGGCGACCGGGTGCGCCGGTTCGTGCGGGAGTTCACCAAGGAGATCGCCGCGAGCGCGAGCGGTTCGGGCGCGATCGCCGGGAATCTGACGATCACCGCCAAACGGCCTGACGACGGCGAGAACGACGGCGCCCCCCGGTTCACTCCCGGCCCCTCCGGGGGTGGCGGCGGAGGCCAGGTCGTCAACGTCAAGGTGGTCGTTGAGGGCACGGTGATCGCCGAGCGCGATCTCCAACGCGCAGTCCAGCAGACCGTCCTGCGCTACGCGGTCCGCAACGCAGGCCCTGGCCTGAACCCCGCGTTCGGCGGCTGACCCCCCCATCAGGAAAGGAAAACTCGATGGCCACGTTCTACCGTCAGGCGCTCGCCCTCGCGGCGCAGAAGAAGTGGGACTGGCTCGCCGACAACATCGTGGCGACGCTGCACACCTCCGCCTACGTCCCCAACCTGGACACCCACGCCTTCGTGTCGTCGCTCACCAACGAGCTGCCGACCGCTGGCGGCTACACCGTGGGCGGGGTGAGCCTCAGCAGCAAGGCGGTCACCTACACGGCGGCGAACTCGTGGGGCACCTCCTGGACGGCGTCCACCGCGTACGCCGTCGAGTGGGTGGTGCGCCCGGCGGCCGCCAATGGCTTCCTGTACCGGGCCGTCACCGCCGGCACTTCGGGCGGATCGGCACCCGCGTGGAGCACCGTCGTGGGCAGCACCACCACCGATGGCGGGGTCACGTGGGAGAACGTCGGCCGCGGCGTGACGATGTTCGACTCGGCCGACCCGTCGTGGGCGGCCGCCACGTTCAGCGGCGCCCGGTACCTCGTCCTGTCCGACCGCACGCCGGGAACCGCCGCCACACAGCCGCTGTTGGCCCTGCACGACTTCGGGTCGGACCAGGCCGGGCAGGGCGGAACGTTCAGCGACCAGTGGTCCGCGCAGGGCATCGCCCTGATCTTCCACCCGTAGCGGACCACCGGTCGGTGACGGCTCGACAGCGGAGGAGGTGATCCGCTGTGGCTCCACTCAGCTGGGTCAAGAACGTCGGCACGGCCGGCTCGGTCTCCACGACGGCGACCACGCTGTCGGTCAGCGTCCCGGCTGGCGGCGTGGCCGCTGGCCGGCTGCTCGTGGTGCGGTTCGCGGCCTACGGCTACGGGACCGGCGTGGTGTCCGTCGCCGACTCGCGCGGCAACACCTACCAGCTGGACCTCTCCCACAACGGCAGCAGCTTGGGCATTAACGCGATGTTCTCCTGCCGGACCACCACGGCTCTGCTCGCGGGCGACCTCATCACGGTCACCCACCCCGCCGACCAAGAGCACTACGCGCTGGCGGTGGACGAGTTCAGCGGCGCCCATCCCACCGCCTGGATGTGGCAGGCGGGGCCGCCCAGCACGGGCGTCAGCGCGTCCCCGAGTTTCACCGTCACCCCGGCCGCCGAGCCGCCGTCCTCCCTGATGGTCGTCGGCCTGCTGTCCGGCACCGCGCTGTCGACCGACGTCTACACCGAGGACGCCGACACCGCAGGTGGCGACTCCTGGCACACCCTGACCGCGTCGTTCGCGCCCGCGGGTTCCACGAACGCCTCGGTGCAGGGTGCGTACAAGATCCCGACCGACACCACCGCCGCGCAGCAGTGGAGCCCAGTGCTCAGCACCTCGCGGTTCTGGGCCGGCGGCCTGGTCCTCTACCGGGGCGAGAACGAGGACGTCAAGGTCGTGGACCGGCCCGCGGGCACCCGCACCGGCGCGCCCGACGCGAGGGTGCTCAACGGCGCTCCGGTCACGGTCACCGGCGACCGGCCCGCGGGCACCCGCACGGGCAGGCCGAGCGCGGCGATCGGGAACACGGTCACCGGTGACCGGCCCGCGGGCACCCGCACGGGCAGGCCGAGCGCGGAGATCGCCGGTGGCGGCGCGACGCCGCTGCCCGTCAGCACCCTGACCAACACCCTGCCGAATCCGGCTCGGCCGGTGGTGCTGTTCGAGGCCGACTTCACCGCCGGGCCGCCGGGTGTCCCCGGCCCGAACAGGGTCAGCCTCAACGCCCCGGTGCGACGCAACGTCGTGCGCCAGTGGGTCACCCAGCGCGGCCGCCAGTACGAGCTGGACCAGGTCTCCGCCGGGACGTGCATGTTGGACATCACCGACCCGTTGGAGTACCTGCACCCGCTCAACGCCGGCTCGCCGTTCATGACCGGCGGGCGGAAGATCCAGAGCTACCGGCGGATGCGGGTGGTGGCTCTGTGGCCCACCGGCGGGAACATGATCAACGCCGCCGCCGGGTGCGACCCGAACTTCAGCTCGGGCACGGGGCGCTGGCAGTCGCTCAACGGTGCCGGCCGCCTCTGGTCCACCCTGCACTGGTTCCAGGCGCCACGGTCGCTGCGCGTCACGCAGACCGCGCCCGGAGCCGAGTCCGGAGTGGTCGACCGGTTCGACACCGCACCCGGCCTGACGATGACCTTCAGCACGTACGTCTGGGCCGATCCGGGCGTCACCGTGTACGCGCAGGTCACCGACGCCGCAGGCGCGGTGCACACCTCCAGCCCTGCCACTGGCGAGCGGTGGACGCGGATCTACGTGACCTGGCAGTGCGTGGACACGCTGGAGCCGGTGGTGATCTACGGCGTCGGCACGGCCGCGCCGCGCTTCTGGGTGGACTGCACCCAGCTCGAAATGGCCCTCAACCCCTCGCCCTACAGCGACACCGGACCGGTCCCCTACGACATCTACACCGGCTACATCGAGCGCTTCCCCATCCAGTACGACCACCACGGCACCCGCGGCATCCGGCCGCTGACCGCGGTGGACGCCCTGGGCATCCTGTCGCGCACCACGGTGAGCCAGAGCTACGACGCGGTGGTGCTCGGCGACAACCCGTCGATCTACCTGCCGCTCAGCAACGACGCGCCGCCCGTGTCGAGCACCGACCTGGGCATCGGCACCACCGCCAGGCCGGAGTACCGCATCAGCTCGCGCGGCAGCATCAACTGGGCCTCCGACAGCCACCCGGACGGCACGCCCGCGCCCGTGTTCACCCAGCAGAACGCCACCGACCCGCCGGGACGCGGATGGGATCCGGAGCAGTGGACGATCATGGACCTGGTCGACGGCCCGTTCACCCTCGACCACACCGCCGGCGCGACGATCGAGTTCTGGGCGCGCCCGGTGGCCGGGTTCGTGGAGATCGGCGGCGTCGGGGTGTTCCAGCCCGGCGACTCGACGGTGCTGCCGGGAACGTTCGGCCGCCCGCTGCGCCCGTACGCCAACGTGCACTCCAACGGTGGCAACTTGCTGTTCTTCTACAACCCGACCGGTGAGATCACCGCCAACTACTCGCTGAACGGGTTGTACGGCGCGGACGTGTACGGCCCGTGGCGGCACTTCGCCCTCGGATGGGACGGCGGCGCCTGGTCGGTCTACCTCGACGGCGAGTTTGTCGACACCAGCACCCCTGCCACCCAGCCGTCCGCGCCGACCCTGGGGATGACCGTGCTGGCGCACGTGGCCGTGGCCACCTCCGAGGGGCATCCACAGGCGCAGGTGTCCTTCGGGCGGTGGGCTTTCTACCCGCGGCGGCTGTTCAGCAGCGACCTGTGGCCGCACTACCAGCGCGGCGTCGGCTACGTGGGCGAGTCCAGCAGTGGCCGCGTCCAGCGGTTGCTCGATGCCTACTGGGACGGCCCCACGCTGGTGGCGACCGGCGGGCGGCTGCGGATGGCCGCTGACCACGACTACCACGGCCGGATGCTGCTGGAGGTGTTGCAGGAGATCCAGGAGTCCGAGCGGGGTCTGCTCTACGCCAACCGGTCGGGCGTCGTGGTGTTCGAGACACGCGAATCCCGCTACCAGACCCAGAGTTCACAGTGGACATTCGGAGAGGACGTCGACGCCGGAGAGCTTCCCTACGTGGACTTCGCCGCCGACTACGACCCCACGTTCACCTTCTCCCAGGTCAACCTGAGCCGACCGGGGAAGGACGCCTTCCCGCCGCTGATCAACGCGGCGGCCCAGGCCGACTTCGGGCAGCGCATCCTGTCCCACGCCATGCAGGCCGACTCGGACGACCAGGTCACGGAAGCCGGCAGGTTCTACCTGCACCGCTACAGCCAGCAACGGGTGCGGGTCGAGCGGATGGTGCTCGACCCGGCGGCGAATCCGGCGCTGTGGCCGGCGATCCTCAGCCTGGAGATCAGCACTCGGGTCACCGTGAAGCGCCGTACCGGCGGACTCGTCACCAGCGCCGACTACTACGTGGAGCAGATCAACCACACCACTGATCCCGATATCGGCAGGTGGACTGTGGAACTTCAGCTCTCGCCGGTTTTTGTTCCGAGCGCGTGGGTTCTCGGCGATCCGACTCATGGCGTTCTCGGGTCCAGCACCACGCCGATCTACTGAGGAAAGGAGGGACGTCACCTCCATGCCCGCCATGAGTTCGCCGACATCGTTCGTGGACGGAGTCCTGGTCCATCAGGCGGATTTGAACAACCTGTCCGTCAACATCGACACGTTGACCCAACTCACCCAGGGTAAGCCCGCCGCGAGCGGGGTGTCGCACAAGCCTATGGCGATGGTGAAGCTGACGAGTCCTCAGCCGGTCAACAATTCCACCGACCTCATCGTGCCTTGGCACGCCGAGGTCTACGACTTTGACAACTTGTGGACTCCGGGCTCCGCCAACAGGTTTTCCGTGCAGACGTCGGGAAAGTACGTCATCCGCATGGGGACCGACTGGTCTGCGAACGCCACCGGGCTCCGCACGACCAAGATTTTCGTCAACGGCACGAGCAACGCAAACACCGTCGCGGGTTACAGCGCACCCCCGCCCAGCGCGTTCGACGCCTTCTACACGGTGGAGTCGCCGCCCGTGTCGTTGGCCGCCGGAGCGAGCGTGTATTTCGACGTCTTCCAGTCCTCCGGTGTGACGCTCGATCTCGGCCTCAGCTTCGGTGGCACCTGGGCGTCAATCGAGTGGGTCGCTCCGTTCTAAGGAAACAGTCGAATGTCGCACTTTTCACACACCATCCGCGTAACGGTGACGCCGGACCGCGGCACGTTCCTGCCGACGTCCTTTTCGGAACTGCTCCAGCGGGCGATCGTGCTGCCCGGTCTCGATCCGTCCTGGGAGCACACGCTGATCGACATCGCGGTGGCCGAGGACGGAGGTTCGGCCGA
This sequence comes from Saccharothrix hoggarensis, assembly GCF_052936025.1. Next base: position 26,436 of record NZ_CP193625.1, read on the forward strand.
GCTCACCATGTCCAGCTCCCCGCCGGAGGTACCGGGCATGGTCGGAGGGCTGCGCCTGACCCACGGCTCCCCCACCGCCGCGATCCGCGTCTACGACGGGGCCGGCGTTTTACTCAGCGAGGGCCGGTACCCGGCGCCGCTGCGCGAGGGTCAGGAGATCGCGGTGGGCGACGTGCACTACCGCGTCGTCTCGACGGCGTGGCCGGGACGTGACCCCGCCACCGGCGCCTGTCTGGGCGCGGTCGACTGGCAGCACGTCGTGGTGGGCGACCCGCTGCCCGCGACCTCGGGCGAGCCCGCAGCCGGCGACCCGGAAGGGCGGTCGGCGTGAATGACGGGTTCAGCGGCGTGCAGCACGCCTTCGGCCGGGTCGAGGCGAAGTTGGACGGCATCGACGCCAAGCTCGACCGGCACGGCGAGACGCTGGCCAGGCACCAGGTTCACATCGAGCGCCTGGAGTCGGACGTCAAGGAGCTGAAAACGGTCGCCGGACGGACGGCCGCCGCCGAGGCGGAGATCGTCCGCCTGAGGGGCGACGTCGGGGACTTGAAGGACGACCTCACCCACGGTCAGCGCCACGGCAGAACGTGGCGCGGTTCGGCCGGCCTCGCCTTCATGACCCTGCTCGGCTCGGGCGTCGTGACCGGCGTCATCAATCTGATCTTCCAGAAGTAGCGCGCACGCGCTTCCCCCACACCCGACCCGTCAGCACCCGCTGGCGGGTTTTTTCGCGCCCGCAAACAGGAGGACGTCCACAGTGGACCACCCCGTCGAAGACGACTACGACCCCGACATCCCGACTCCGTCCGTCGAGAACGACGACCTGGACGAGCGGCAGGGGATCTGCGGCTACCCGGTCGACCGGACCGTGCCGGAGTTCCCCGAGGCGCAGCCGCTGGCTCCGCTGCGCAAGGAAGGGGACAAGTAGATGAGCTGGCGACTCGCGCACTCCCTGACCGCCCTGCGGAACCAGATCAACGCCGCCTGCCCGAACCGGTCCAAGATCAGCGACGGCACGATCGGCGACGCCGCGCACGCCCGCACCCAAAGCTTCCACAACCCGGACTCCAACGGGATCGTGCGGGCGATGGACATCACCCACGACCCCGCGGGTGGCATGGACATCGACAAGTTCACCGACGTCCTGGTGGCCAGCGGCGACGGTCGCATCCTGGAGCTGATCGCCAACGGGCTGTACTGGCACTTCGAGAACCCGCGCTGGGTCACGTACTACGGCGAGAACAAGCACCGGTCGCACTTCCACATCTCGGTGAAGGCGCCGAGCCAGGGCGGTGACGACGGCCGCGCGTGGAACCTGCCGGGGTTCGGCGGTGGGATCGTCACGCCGCCTCCGGCGCCCGCTCCCCCGCGTCCGTCCGTCCCGGCGTGGCCGCTGCAGCCGGGGCACTGGTTCGGCGACTGGCGCGGTCCGGAGCGCCAGCACGGCGGCTACTACGCGCACGAGCGCGGCTGGGTGACGGCGATCCAGCGCAAGCTCCAGGCGCTGTGGTGCACGTCGGACCGGCGGCCCGAGTGGGCGGACGGCCGGTGGGATCCGCCGACGACCGCTGCGATGGCCGAGTTCCAGCGCCGCTACCGGCCGAACCACACGACCCTGTGGGGTCAGTGCCACAGCGACGACTGGGCGCACCTGTTCAGCGTGTGACCCTCCCCCACTCCCCCGCTCTCCCGCGTCCGGCCCGTAGCACGAGCTACGGGCCGGACGCGTTCACCCAACACGAAGGATGCTCATGTTGAAGAAGCTGGACCTCGCCGACCTGCTCGACCGCGTCGGCTGGACCTTCGTCCAGGCGCTTGGCGGCATCTACACCGCCAAGGAGACCTCCGAGCAGGTCGGCCAGGCGGACTGGCGGGCGCTGCTCGTCGGCGGCCTGGTCTCCTCGCTGCTGGTCGTGCTGAAGGTCGCGGGCGTGAAGGCGTCGCACGTGGCGTCCGCGCGGGCGGCGGTGGCCAAGGCGTCGGAGATCCCGGCCGTGGCGAACCTGCTGGCCTCGCTCGCCCCGGTGCTGGGCAAGTTGGACGACGGCAAGGCCGGTGCGCTGGTCGCCGAGGTGCTGAAGAAGACGCTGGCCGAGCTGGAGGCGCAGGACGCGCCGGAGAACCGGCCCGCGTCCCGGCACTGATCCCCCGATCAGGCAGGATGACCTGCCCCCTGATCGCCCGGCGCTGCACCGCCGGGCGATGAACGAGGCCCCCACTCCCCTTCGCCGGGGCGTGGGGGCCTCGTCGGCGTTTACGGGGTCGATGAGGCCGGCTCCGGCCACGGACCGGGATCCGCCGTGCTCAGCCAGGCGCACGGCGTCGCCACGAGGACGCAGCCCGGTTTGACCATGTCGGTGGCTCGCACCCTGATCAGCTCGGCGTGGGGCGAACGGGCGACGGCGGCGGCGACACGTTCGAGGTCGACCGGGGAGCACATCAGGGCCACCACCAGGGACTCGTACAGGGCTGCGGCGCGGTTCATCCAGGTGAAGACCCGCTCCATGTAGTCCGCGGGTGGCGGGAGCTGGGCTGCGTCGACGTCGGCGCCCTCCAACGCGGTGGCGACGTCGGCGGCCAGTGCCGCGGTGATGTCGGGCCGTTCGGGGAGCTGGTCTGCGGTCATGGGCGGGATGGTGGCCCACTCCCCCGTCAACGCAGCGTGCCCGGCCGCCGCGATGGCGAGCCGGGCACGTGGGTCAGCGGGTCAGCAGGTCTCCGGGTTCCACGGCTCACGGGTCACGCGGTCGAAGATCTCGACCTTGCCGCGCGAGTGGAGCAGGAGCAGGTTCTCGCGGCTGAGGGTGTCGAAGTAGCTGCCGCCACCGCCGCCGTCGCTGGCGTAGACGTCGTAGAAGTCGGTGTCGGCGTTCTGGCCGTCCGCGGTGGCGTACTCCACCGCTACGGCGTCGGTGGTCTCCTCCAGCGCGAGAACGTCAGCCGGTGCCGCCGAGATGGTGGTCATGATCGGGTTCCCCTTCCGGGATGCGGTTCGCGGTCGCTCACTTCGTGCGGTGGCCGATCGTGCCGAGCGTGTCGGCCAGGGTGGTGTGTCCGTCGCGGCGCAGTTCGTCTCGGATCTGCTGCCGGTCCTGCGGGCCGCGGGCTTCGGCGGCTCGCTTCGCGAGGTCTCCAGCGGTGTGCACGTCTCTCCTCCGGTGAGGCAGTTCGTGTGTTGCTGACACACGAGACGTTACGCACTACTCAACGCGTCGTCAATAGGGCCAGACGGGTGAACTGCGCCGCCTCACGCTCACGCTCTCCAGACATTCGCGGGACACCCTCGCGGAACCTCGATCAGAACAACGTTGCCGCTTGGCACGGCGGGCGCGCTGAGCCTGCCGGGGATTTACGCTTCACGTCGGTCTTCATTCTTGCCAGACACGGCGTCTGTCGGACGACCAACTCACCCTTGAACGAGGGGCGGACACAACGCTCGTCCACTCCCGCGCCGCAGTTCTCGCACTCGTCGCCGATGCAATCCGCGTAGAGCTTCGCCAACGAGGACACCGTGTCCTTCATGGACTTATGGTCGCATATCGGACTCAAAGACTGAAGCACTTAAAACAAAAACAATACGATCGTTTGCCAATTGACCGGACCATCGGCCGGAACTCCATTCGAGGTGACCTATCGGGGGTGGGACGACGCACGGTGATACCCCGCAGGTTGCAGTGGTCCACCGCAGACTCGTCGCCCCCCACACCGCAGACCCAGGCTCTGCGCTGTAGCCCGTCACCGCCGAGCGGGAGGTGCAGTGCGGCTGGCGGACCTCTGCGATCGACCGGCCGTCCCGCCGAGCGTCCTGCGGGATGGAGTCCGCAGAACGCTCTGGCGGGCGTGCAGAGTCGAGGTCGCGCAGCTCGTGCAGAGTGCAGAGTGACCCGCAGACCGCAGGTCGCGGGGGAGTGCAGAGTGCAGAACGCCCAGGTGGTCGAGTTCGGACCGCGGGCGACGTGGCACCGCAGAACCGGGCGGCCGCAGAGCGCGGATCCGAAGCGGGGCATCCCGCCCGGAGTGATCCCCGCTGTCGCCAGCCGGGTCGCACGGCTCGCCCCGTCGCCAGGTCGACGTCCGCCTCGGGCGGATCGGTGGATCAGCCGAGGGCCACACCCGAACCCGTAACGCCGTGCCGTGACACACCCGGAACGCCCAACGTCGCGTATCGGCCGTGTAGCGGGACGCTGTAACGGCTCTGACCTGCTCTGTAACGGATGTGACGGGTCCAGGCGACGTAGCGGCACAACAGGGGGGACGTCCCCCCTCTGGGCGTCCGGGGGACCGCAACCGCGGGGCGACCCGTTACACCCGCCGGTGACCCGTGACGGATCGACCAGCGCGCGGCACCCTCGGGCGGGATCGTGTGGAACGCGGCGGTGAGCGGTCCGCACGCCCATCGGCGGCGCGGTGGCCGGGCACCAGGTCCACGTTGCGCGCGCCCCTTCCTCTGCAGCTCGTCGGCCTGCGACCTGGTGGTCCGGCACCGGTTCCCGGCCGCCCGCACGGCCACGGTCGGGTCTGCGGATCGGCACGGAGCGCCTGCTGCACCATGCCCTCGCTCTGCGGGCGTCGAGGCTGCGAGGTCGGGCGGTCTGCGCCGAGCAGGCTCGGGCGACTCTGCGGCGATCTGCGGCGCACACGACGAAGGGCGCCCGCCGAGCTGGTCGTCGGCGGGCGCCCTTCGTGCGCGGAGTGCAGAGTCAGTCTGCGGTGCGCTCCCCCCGCAGGAACTCCTTGGCGACCGCGCGGAGTTGGTTCATGTCGAATCCGCGCGTGGGCTGCATCCCGTATTCCGGGCGGCGGGCGGCGGTCTTGTCCCGGCGGATGTTGAACGGGGGGCGGGCGAGCGTCAAGCCCAGCTCGGTGGGGGTTACGCCGACCGCCGCAGCGAGGTCTGCGGATGACACGAACTGCTGCGTCGGGAACTTCTCGATGATGGTCTTCAGCGGTTCGGGAACTTCACGCTCCGAAGTGGTGACCTCCCAGTTTCCGACGATCGCGCTGAACGGGTCGTCGGGGTCCGTCGTGTCGTTCGGCTTTGAAACAGTGCCGACTTCTCCCGAGGGCTTTTCGTCGGGTACCGGAATTCCGCGACGACGTAGCGACTCCCGAGCTGCCTTCGCGAAGTCGGGAACCGGTCCGAGCGCACTTTCGCTCGCGGTCGCGGCCGGGGTCGGCCGGGCGGCCGGCGGGGGAGTGGCGGGGCGCTCGGCCGTCTTCTGCCGCGTCGTGCCGGCCATCACGACCTCGCGCCCGCCGCCGTCGGCGCTGCGGTAGTAGTCGGCGATGTAGGCGACGCGGGCAGGGTCGGTCCAGCGCTCCTCGTAGTCCTGGCCGAGGAACTGGGCGGTGCCGTGGTCGAGGTCGGGACGCAGCGGGGTGTGGGCGATGGCGACTTCCGGAACGTCCTCGTACGGGAAGTTGCGGACGCGGCCGGCCATCGGGCGGACGACCTTGTCGAGGTTGGCGTAGAGGTTGCCGGGCCACTCCAGCTTGGACAGGTCGACGCCCTTGAGGGAGTCCAGCGCGTAGGTCGCCTCGCTGGTCGTGGTCGGCCCGAGCATGTAGCGGTTGCGGGTGACCGCCTTGATGCTGGTCCCCTTGGAGCCCAGTTCGTAGCCCACGGGGCGCTGCCCGGCCTTGGTCTCCCACATCCCTTCGGAGCGGCCGAGGCGGTCGATCTCGTACCAGATCTCGGAGCGCGTCATCGTGTCGCCGCGGTGGGTGACGAGCTTGTAGGTCGGGGTGAGGATCTTGTGGATCTCGTTGGCGACCATGCGGATGGCCGGGAGCTGGCGGCTGATCTCCAGCTTGTCGCCCGTGCGGTAGATGCCCTGGCGGTAGTCCACGACCTTGTAGGCGGCGAGCAGCATCCGGTCGATCTCGTCGCGGGAGTTGGCGACCCAGTCGAAGATCGGCTTGTCGGTGCGGCCGGTAGCCCACGGCAGGAGCCACGGGGCGACCATCGGCCAGAACTTGTCCTCGGCGAGCACCCAGAGCACCTGGTCGACCATGCGCGTCCAGCGGTGGAACTTGACCCTGAGAAGGCCGTCCTTGCCGGAGCCGATGCTGCCGACGATCCACTCGTGGCCGCCGGCGTCGTTCACCATGATCGGTTCGCCGTCTTCGTACAGGCCGATGTCGTAGGGGTGCAGGCACGACAGCGGGGAGCTGTCGTACTCCAACGGGTGGTTCTGGCCGAGCACGTCGCGCTCGCGGACGTGCAACAGGATCTCGAACGCCGGCGAGCCCTTCTTCTGCTCCAGGGTGACCGACCCGGTCGGCAGGGCCTCGCCGTCGCGGTTGAGGTAGAGCCGGGAGACCTCCTGCTCCAGGCGCGGCAACCTGGCCTTGACCGTGGCCGGTGTCGTGCCGTTGTCCAGGTGCAGGACCAGCGTGTACCCGGCCGGGTTGATGATCTCCCGCTCGATGTGGAGACCTTTCAGGTTCACGGCGGCGGCGGCCTCCAGGACCAGGTGCGGGTAGCGCTCCTCCATCTGCGCCAAGGCCTGCTCGTGGGCGATGCGCTCCTCTTCCTCCTGCACCTCGATGTGCTGGAGGGCGATCTCCTCCAGTGCCTCGCGGTGCTCGCGGCGCACGACGTTGTAGAGCGGCCACGCCACGCCGAGGCCGATGAGCAGGGAGATGATCGACGGCTGCGAGAACGGCGAGGTGGCCGTCGCCCAGGTCGACCACGCCGCCGCGTAGACCGACGTCGCGGCGGCGTAGGTGGTCACGTGCGGCCGGACGGCGGGCTCCAGCACCTCGAACCGGGCGGCGACGGTGATACCCGTCGCCGCCGCTGCCCCGATGCCCGCCACCCACAGCGCGTCGACGTCGAGCAGGGTCGTGGCGATGTTGACCGCGTAGAGCCCCACCGCGGCCAGGGGAGGGAAGGCCCACCAGGGAGCGGCGGTCTCCTCCTCGTAGTCGTAGTCGTCGTAGCTCATGGCGATCCCCGTTCGGTGCCGGACCCTGCTGGGTCGAGTCAGTCCTTGATGGCGTTGAAGATCTGGTAGCCGGCCTGCGGGTCCGTGACGTGGCTGACCAGCTCCGCGTTGGCGTTGTTCACCAGGTCGATCGCCTCGGTGACCTTCTCGCCGGTGTCGTGCACGTGCTGGCCCAGCTCGGCCAGCGTCTCGCCGAAGGCGCCGGTGATGGCCGGCTTGTCCTCGAACAGCGCGGCGTACTCCCTGGTCAGCCGGCCGAACGTCTCGAAGAACTCGATCTTCTCCTTGCCGGTGGCCACGACGTGAGTCCAGTTCATGTCGGCGCGCTCGCCTTCGAGCATCGCGCCCATGTCCTGCGTGAGGCGGGCGAACGCGGCCTCCAGCGCCTCCTTCGCGTCGTCGAAGTAGTTGGTGACGACCTGCTCCGCGGACACGGTGCCTCCTTGGGTGTTGATCTTCGGGAACCTGACGGGCTTGGCGGTTGTGCGTGGCAGCGGGACGGCTCGCGGCTTCGGTGGCTGGGTGGCGTCGACCGTCTCGTGGGGCTTGCGGCCCTCTGCCTCCCAGTCGACCTTGGAGCCGTCGCCCCACTTGAACGCAACCTCGTCGTACCAGCTCTTGCGGTACTGCTCGCGGCGGGCGAGCACGCGGTTGGCCGCCGCCGCGAGGCGGCGCGCGTGGCGGGACGGCTTCGGCTGGTCCTTCTTCACTGTGGTCTTCCGCGGCTTCCGCGGCTTCTTGCCGGCGGGGTTCTTGGACTTGGTGGTGGCGGGCTTCGACGTCGGCTTGGGCACCGACGTGGCGGGCCTGGGCTTGGTCGGAGCGGCCTTCGGCCTGCTCGACGTGGGCGACTTCGAGGCGGCGGGCTTGGGCTTGCCCGCGATCTTCGGGGCGATGGGCCGCCACTTCACCCAGGCGGGCTTGGATCCTGCGGGCTTGGGCTTGGGCTTGACGGCCGCGGGCTTCCCGGTGGTGGAAGCGCTCGTGGCGGGGCGGGATTTGGCGGGCGACTTGGGCTTGACCAGCCGCGACCACAGCGGACGGCGGGGCGTGCCGGTACCGTCCTGCTTCTTCACCGCGCGGGGTGAGCTCGGGACGGGTGGACGCTTACGCGTCTGCGGCGACGTCGTGTTCTCGGCGGCCGGCTTCCTGCGGCGAACCAGCCTGGGCCGGCGGCGCGGGGGCAGCGTGGCCGGCCCCTGCCGGCGACGGCGGGTGGTGCGCTGCTCGCCGGTCGAGCCAGGTACTCGCTCACGTGGGGAACGCTGGGTGGTGGTCGTGGTCGTGGTCTTCGGCGCCCGGCGGCCCCGAATCCGCGGCTGCGTTCGGCGTGCGCGGGCGCGGCGGTGGGCGACCTTGGCGGCCACCGCGCCGCCGCCGGCGGCGGTGACCGTGGCGGCGGCGGCGGCGACGCCGGCCGGGCCGAGGGCGGCCATCGTTCCCGCAGCCGCGGCGACGCCCAGCGCGCGGCCGACCTTCTTCACCGTGCGCAGGGAGACGCCGCGCCGAACGGGTCGACGCACGATGTGGCGGGGTCGGCGCGCACGTCGCCATCCCCTCGGGGTGGGCGGGGGCGCTGCTGCCGGTGTTCTGTTGCTCATCGCTCACTCCTTGGGGGTGATGCGGGGCTCAGCCGCTGCTGACTGCCGGGTCTCCAGTCACCTGCTCGCGTGGGTCGCCGTGGTCGGCGATGTACTGCTTGATCACCTTGTCGGCGTAGCCGGTCGACCCGATCCGGCGGTCGACCTCCCGGAACGAGAGGCCCTGCCCGTTGCGGGCAGCGAGGTTGGAGCGCCAGATCTGGATGGCCTTGGCCGCCTTCTCGCCGTACTGCCGGACCAGGCTGATGTCCACCGGCAGGTCCGCGTCGCCGTCCACGTCGGCGGCCGTCTCGGGGTCGGTGACCGCTTCGAAGACCTCGGTCGGCGACTCGTCGGCCCTGGGGTTGCGAACCTCCGGCTCGGCTGGCGGCTTGGTCGTCGTGGACTGCTTGCTGGCGGCCTTCGTAGACGGGGCGCTGCCGTTTTTCTTCCGTCGCGCAACAGGCTCGACGGTTTCGCGTTCCCGCTCCTCACGGCCCTTCGCGCGGTCGCTGGAAATCTGGGCGACCTGGTGCAGGGACAGGCCCAGGGCAAGAGGCATCAGCGCGGAGAACGTGACGATCACCGCCAGCCAGCCCAGGGCGGGCAGGCTGGTTTTCCAGTCGAAGTCGTTGACCAGCTTGACGATGCCGCCCCGGTCTCGCACGAAGTCCACGATGTGCCAGATGGCGTTGCCGATCACCGACGCGGTGATGAAGAACAGCGCGGCCTTCTTGGCGAAATCGCGGGTCTTGGTTGCCAAGCGCCGGTTGAGCCAGGCACGAGTGAACTGGAGCACCGCCAGGTCGATACCGATGGGGAACAACTGCTTGGCCGGCGTGCTGAACCCCATGCCTTGCGCGAGGTTGTGCAGGGTTTCGTAAGAGATCACTGCGGTGGAGATCGCGACACCGAACGCCGAGAACGACCGGATCGGGTCGGACTCCGGCGACCCGGTGAGGACGTCGCTGAACTTCTGAACCCATGCCCACCTCTTTGTGGGCTGGTCCTCGACCGCGCTTTCGGGCGCGGTCTCGGTCGTGGGTGCGGTTTCGTTGGTCGGGGCGCTCATGGGGACATCGTGGCCCGGTTGGGTGATCGTTCCGCCGAGCGACATCCGGTTTCCTCCGCCTCGTTGTGCCTGATGGTCAAGCCGGTGCCCTGTCCGCTGGACTGCGAGCTAAGTAGCTAGCCCTTAACGTAAGGAGCTAGCCACTAACTTGTCAAGCGACTACTCTCCGGAGCGACAGTTGGAGGGGATGGATGAGTGGCTACCGCGACATCGCCGCAGACCTGCGGCGGCGGATACAGGAGGGTGAGTTCCGGGCGACCAACGGCTTCCTGCCGAAGATCGGTGATCTCCAGAGGCACTACAAGGTCGCACGTCAGACGGTGCGTTCGGCGCTGAAGCAGCTCGCGGAGCAGGGCCTGATCAAGCAGGGCCAGGGCCGGGGCGTCACCGCCCAGGTGATCGACCGGGACACGGTCCGGATCCCGCTGAGCCGTTACGGGAAGGTGCTCGCGCCCGGCGGTGAGCGGGGTCCGTGGGAGACGGCCTGCGCCGAGCAGGGCCTGGACGGGCGCATGGTGCTCGTCCAGTTCGACCGGGTGCCCGCCGACGACGTGCTGGCCGAGGCGATCGGCCTGCCGCGCGGCACCGAGTTGGTCTACCGCCGTCGCCACGCGATGCTGGGCGAGCGGATCCACCACGTGCAGATGGTCTGGTACCCCGCCGCCCTGGTGGAGGGCACGGGCTTGGCCGAGAACACCAAGGTTGTCGGCGGCGCCTTCGGCCTGCTGACCGCGCTGGGGCACCCGCCGGACATGAGCGACGAGATGATCACTGCGAGGATGCCCACCGCGGCCGAGGCCGCCGAGCTGGAGGCCAGCACCGGCGTTCCGCTGATGGTGGTCGAGCGGGTGGTGCGGGACCGCGCGGGCACGGTGCTGGAGTTCCAGCGGGTCATCGGGCCGTCCGACCGGATCGTGCTGCACTATGACCAGTTGCCCTTGGGAAGGAAGTGACAGGGGATGCGCAGGACGTACGCACCCGCGCCGCTCGTGCTCGACCCGCCGTCGCCGTGTGCGCACGAGGTCGACCGGGCGCACGAGGAAGTGCTGGCACGGCTGATGGCGGACTCGGCGACCAGGCTGGCGCTCGCGCCCGTTCCCTACGCGGATGACGAGGTGTGGTGGGTGGCCTACGGCGGCGTGCTGATCGGCACGGTCGTCAACCGGACGCCGGAGGTGACGCTGGGGGAGTGGTGGGCCACCGAGGCTGCCGGCGGCGAGCCCCGCGGACCGTTCCGGGTGGCGAGGCGGGCGGCGTCGAGCCTTCTTCCCGAGCGCGACCAGGCCTAGCGCTGCGGGGTGTTGGTGGCGCTGCACCGCCACCGCCCCGAGCGCAAGATCGCGGACAAGTCATCACCGTGCTACGGTCACCGTGTCTGGTAACCGGATACGGTGAGGTGTAGTAATGAGATCGACTTCCGGCGCGAGCGCACCGCCCGCCGAGGACTCCGCCCAGGACGCAGCGGGCGAAGCGGCGTTGATCGCCGTGCTCGCCAACCCGGATCTGTCCTGGGCTGCGAAGGGCGTCTACGCCTACCTGGTGAAGGCCGTGGGCGACAACGCGCCCGCGCCCGACGTGCACCGGCTCATGGCGAACGGCCCTCAGGGCAAGCAGGCGGTACGCAACGTCGTACAGGAACTGGTGGACGCCGGACTGGCGGACTACCAGCAGGTTCGCGTCGGCGGCCGGTACCGCGCCCAGATCCGCGTCCGGCACTTGGGCGACACGCCGCACCCGGACGGATCAGTGGCCCAGGACACGCTGGCGGGCTAACTTCCCCCCAGACATAGCGAAGCCCGGTGCGGCTAACACCGGGCGGACGCAAGACCGCAGGAGAACGCTTCCCATAGCACTGCGGCTGCCGTTCAGCGTACTGGTGGTTTCCGGTGTGCTGCAACAGGGTCAGCCGCGTGTCGAGACGAGGACACGTCGTGAACGACCACCACCGCGCCGCCCCGCCGGGGGGCGAGCCGCCGGAAACCCTGCAGATCGGCTCGGCCGAAGCAGGCAAGCCCAGCTACACCTTGGGGTGGGACTGGATCGACCTCCACCCGGAGCTGCCCGACGCCTCGGTGCGCGTCTACCGGGCAATCAGGATGTGCATCCTGGAGAAGGATCCCGACCGTCAGATCAAGCTCACCGACGAGGAGATCGGCGAGCTGACCCACCGCTCACGCACGTCGGTGTGGCGCGCGATGAAGCCGCTGTTCGCCCTCGGCCTCATCGAGGAGGTGTCGACCGAGCGTCGCTCGGTTCGGGTGCCCGGTGAGGCCAAGCCCCAGGTGCGCACGTTCCGCACGCTCACGGTCCACGACCACCCCCGCGGCGGCTACTCGAGCTACGAGGGGCCGGTCAACCCGTTCAACGTGCTGAAGCGGGTCGCGGCCGAGCGCGCGGCACGCGAGAGGACGCGTCGGGAAGCCCGAGCGAGGGAGACCGCGGCCGTGCCTGTTGCAGATCTGCAACCTCAGAACGACCTGCGGATTGTGGACAACTCGGGGCTGGTGGACCGCGTTGCAGATGTGCAACGTCAGTCTGACCTGCACGTTGTGGATAACTCGTCTGCTGTTGCAGATCTGCACAAAACCGGTTCCACATCTGCAACAGGCCCGAACCAGATGTGGAACGCAATAGAAGTAACCACTTACAACCAAGTAGTTGAAGTAACCGGGGCTCCCGCCCCGGACCCCGGACCCCGCACTCCTTCGGAGCACGGGACTGGAGATCAACTGCTTGACAATGCGGCTGGAAGTGGTGGTTACCAAGGTGACCACCAGACCGCGCGCGTGCGCGTGGTGCACATCGGCCGGGACTGGCTCAGGCCGGACTCCGAGGTGGTCGACCAGCTGGGCCTGTTGCTGGCGATCGAGTCGGACCTGACGCACGCCCAGGCGATGACCAGGGCCTACAAGAAGCTCGCGGAGGCCGTCGACCCGAAGTTGCTCGACCCTCAGATCGCCGACCTGCGCCGCAGCAGCCTGCCGCCGTTGACCACGGCCGAGGCTCGCTACCGGGTAGAGCGGGCCGCCGTCGAGGGCCTGCTGCTCAGCGCCGCCGAAGCCGCCGGCGTGACCATCAAGATCGCATCCGAAACGACGTCCAGGAGCCGCGCAGCCAGCCCGGCAGGGCAGGGCGCTGGTGGTGACCGCCGTCGAGCCGGTGGACGCGGCACGGGCGCTCTGGGGGCACAGGAGCCCGTTGCCGACCAGCGGACCGGGTAGGCGCGTGGACGCGACGGGGGATCCGGTCGAGGCCGCGGCGGTCCTGCTGCTGCGGCTGGGCAGGGGCCGCGACGAAGCGGCGGCCCGCGAGGTGCCGTTCGCCCGCCCTTCCGACGTCCTGGCCCGGTTGATGCAGGCCACGGTCGCGCTGGTGCACGAGATGGGCTGGGTGAGCGCGGAGACGCTGCTGGTGAACCTGGAGGTCACCGCCGATTCGCCGGTCGATCTCGACGCGGAGCCCTACCGGCAGGTGATCGGCGCGGTTCGGGCGACCATCACCGGCGCCACCGGCGAGATCGAGCGGGTGGCCGCGGAACTCGCGGCCGGGGACGAGCCGGTGCTGGTGGAAGGCGTCCGGTGCGCCGCGGCCCTGGCCCGCGCCACGCTGGACAGGTGCGTCGCCGAAGGCGTGCCCGTGCCGGTGTGGCTTCTCCCCGCGGTCTAGACCGGGAGACGGCGAGGGCCGCGCACGGCGATGTACGCGGCCCCGGTGGTGGAACTGCCGTCGATCAGTCGGCGAGGGCGTCGGCCGCGGCCGCGCGGCGGAACGCCGCCCAACTGCGAGCGGGCACGGCGAGCTGCGCCGCACGGCGCGCGGCCGGCGTCAACTTGGAGTCCTGGATGCCGACCACCGGGCCTGACTCGGCCTCGGCGAAGGCGATCGACACACAGCCGCTGGAGCTTCCGGAGTAGGAGGACTTCCGGTGCGGTAGCTCGGCGAGGACCAGGCGGTCCTGCGGCGTGGTGGCGCGGGGGCGGGAAGCGTTCGTCATGGGGTCTTGGTCTCCTTCAACAGTCTGTCGATGAAGCTCAGGCTCTGCGCCGGGGTCAGCGCCTCCGCCAGGGCCACGTCGAAGGTGTAGCGGTACCTCCGGGCCTGCCCTTTGTCGGTGGGTGAGCCTTCTTCGTAGATCCGGTGCGACGTGTCGCCGTCCACGAACACCATGTCGGGGTCGTCGTCGTCCGGGAACTCGAAGATCATGAAGGTATCCAGGCCGGGCGGGGTCACCGTGAACGGCATGACCTGGATGGTCACCGGTGGCCGGTCCTGGTCGCGGCCGACGTCGAGCAGGTACTGGTACTGCTCGCGCATGAGGACGTCGGGCTCGCCGGCCGCGTCGTCGCCGGGCTTGCGGACCTGGGTCCGGAGGGCGCCTTCGGTCATCACCGCGCGCAGGCCCTGGAAGCCGGGGGAGACCAGCTGCTTCTGCCACTCGGCGCGCAGGTCGGCGATGCGGTCGACGTTGTTCGGCACCACGAAGGCCCGCGACCGCTCGGCCACCGCCCTGGTGTAGTCGGGAGTCTGGAGCAGGCCGGGTATGAACAGGGTGTCGTAGGTTCGCACCGACCCGGCCAGCTCGCAGAGTTCCCCCAGCATCTCGACCGGCTCGGACACTATGTCGCTGTACTCGCGCCACTTGCCCTTGTCGTAGGCCCGGCTCCACAGCTCGTGCAGTGTGGATCTGGTGTGCTCGTTGGCGTTCAGCGCCGACAGCGCGAAGGCCAGGTGGTGTTCCTCCACGCGGCCGGTCCCGCCCTCGACGTGGCTCCAGTGGCCTTGGCCGAGGGTGCCCAGGTCACCGCCAGCCGCCTGTGCGATCTCGGCCATTCGGGCGATGAGGGCGGCCTGCGAGAGGTTGGCATCGACCCGGAGTCGTCGCAGGTGAGCGCCGAGGCGGGCGGCTCGCGCGGTCTTGCGTACGGGCATGGCTGTGCCCTTCCTGTACGGAGAGGGGGGAAGCAAGTACACCCTAAGTGATCTCCCCTCAACCTAGCCGCGAGTCGACCACACGAAAGAAGTAGCGGTTTGGGGTGGTTGATCGGAAATTATGGCGACATAATTGCCGAGAGGCCCCGCGGTGACGGGTGCCACACCAGCCAGGCGGCGGCTCCGGCTGCTTTCCCACCGACACCCCACGGTGTCGGCCCACCGGCGTCGGAGCCGCTGCCTTCCCAAACGAAGCGAGGTGCGCAGTGGTCAGCCTGCCGTTCCCCCGCCGGCGTCGGACAAGCCATGATGCCGTAGAGACGCAGCTCATCCCGGCGATCGACCCCGCCCGTTCACCGGATCGGGTGAACAAGGCCAAGACCGCGGCGAAGGAGCTGGTCGTCGCCCACGACGACCTGGTGGCCACCCGCACCGTCTCCGGGCGGATCGCCCTGCTGCCGAAGTCGGGCCACTGGCCCGAGGACGGCTGTCCCCTCGTCATGCCGATGCTCCGCGTCGGGCGCCTGCGCCGCGCCCTTCGGTGCCTGCTCCTGGACGCCGACCTGCCCGCCACCGGAGACCTCCAGGGCGAGGCCGAGGAGATCCACCGTGAAGCCCTCGCCGAGATGCGCCGCTTCGGCGCCCTCGTCGGCCGCGGGCAGGCGTGATGACCGTGGACACCGGCGAGCAGGAGACGGCCGAGGAGACGGCCGCCCGCGCACACCGGGAGCGCGAGGCCTTGAAGGCGCTGTACACGCGGCTCAGGATCAAGGGGTTTCGCCGCTACAACGTCCCGGCGCGCGGTGACGAACCCGCCTACGTGCTGTGGGTGCTGCTCTGGAAGGGGGAAGCGCTGGTGCTGCGCTCCAGCTCCACCCTCTCCGCGGTCGCCTACCGCGTGCGGATCGAGGACTTCAACCCCGAGCACCCCGAGATCGTGCCGGACGACTTCGAAGACCCGGACCCCGACGCGCCCCACCACAACGTCGAGGCATCGAGCCGCTACGAACGGTACAAGGCCGGGACGTTCACCGAAGTCACCACTGCTCTATTCGGGTGGAGTAACGAAACTGGTTCGTTCGGCGGCTCGTTGACCAAGTAAACCCCCCACAGGCCGCCTGATTCCCAGGTGGGTAGAAACCGCGACCCTGGAGCCACCTTCCATCCCCTCGGAAGGCTCCGGGGTCGCGGCCGTTAGGCCAGGTAGACGGCCCGACCGCAACGTCTAGACAAGCACTATTGCTTCAGAGTGAACTGAAGACTGCCCGCTCCGGGCCGTGCCCGGCTTCTCCGGGGAAAGATCGTCCGAGCCGGTTTTTGGGGTTGCGGACCGCTCGGATCGCCGCTGCACGCGGCCACCGGTCGGGGATTGGACCAAGGCGGCGCGGTGGAAACGTTACTACCCTGCTCTGGCATGGACGACTTCGAGTCGCTGGAACCGCTCGACCTGCCGGGCCGCCGAGCCATCCTCGCCCAGGCCCTCGCCCTTCCCCGCCTCGCCGAAGACCTGGGCGCGCACGCCTTGGTGCGGCTGTTCGGCGGTTTCCGCAACGCCTCCGCCGCAATGAGCCGCGGCGCGGACCTGGCGTTCTACCTGGCGTGGGAGCGGGGCGCGTCACTGCCTGATCTCGCCCGCCCGATCGGCAAGGGCTACAAGAAGAGTGCCGCCAGCCGCCGCAACATCCTGACCCGCCCGGTGACCGGCTACCCGGAGGGCTCGCACCAGCTGGTCGACCACATCCGCCGCCAGTACGCCGCGGTGGGCGGAGACCTGGGCGAACTCGACGCGTTCCTCGACGCCGTCGCCCCGGTGCCGTTCGCCGAGGAGCGTTCACGCGCCGAGAGCTGACACAACGGCGGGAACGTGCGCCGGCGAACGGCACACGTTCCCGCCGGGGTCGCAGGGTCAGGCGTCGGTGAGCACGGACGGGTCGCGCCGGACCACCATCACCAGCCGGCCCAACTCCACCCACGACTCGCCGTCGACCACCCAGTCCTCGGGCAGGACGTTGGTCAGGTGCCGGTCGTTCGGGGTCTCGTCGGCGACCCAGACGAACGACTCCGGGCCGGCGAGGGTGCGCTGGCGGGTGGGGTTGTACACGGTGATCGACCACTGCCCGTCGCTCGCGTCGGCGACCGCCACGCCGAGGTCGGTCCGGGTCTGGTAGTCACCTTCGTTGTAGAGGCGCGCGACGGCGCGCACCGCGGCGGCCGACCACGAGTCCCTGGCCGCATCCCGGTACCGGTAGGGGAGCGGTTCGAGTTCGAACACGCCCCACCCGGCCAGGTTGAGCCAGGCGCCGGTGTTCTCCACCAGGTAGTTGTCCGCGACCGAGCCGGGCCAGCGCTCGTAGGCCGCGGGGCGCAGCCACTCGTCCACCAGCTCCAGGTAGGCGAAGCGGTGGATCGTGGCGAACGAGCTGCCGGGGCGGTCGGTCGCCTTGTCGTACGTGGACTTCAGCAGCGGCTCCCGCAGGTGGATGGCGTCGCGCAGTGCCGCGATCTCGTCGTCCTCGCTGTCGAGCAGGCGGACCAGGCCGAGAGGGGCGATCCGTGCGCGCAGCTCGCCGTCGTCCAGGTCGGCGAGGTCGGCCGTGTCGTTGGGGGACAAGGTGTTTCTCCGTTCGGCGTTCATGAGCGCCCGCCGATTGCGGGCTGCTCCACCCCCGTACGCGGGGAAGTTCGCCGGCCGCAGGCTACTGCGGCCGGCGCGCGGTCACTCGGCGCTCGGCTGCGCCAGGTCGGTGCGTGCACCGGAACCGGGGCGGTTGTCGTCCCAGGTGCGAATGGTGCGCGGGTACCAGTAGTTGCGTCCACCGCGGACCTCGTCCGGCGCGGGCGCGTCGCCATTGGCGACGTAGGCCCGCCAGGTCGAGCCCTTGATGCCGAGGTAGTCGCACACCATCGCCGCAGGCCACATCAAGGTGCGGCTCGGGTTGTTCGCGCGCCACTGCTGCTGCTCGTGAAGCTGCTTCTCGTGCGCCGCAGCCATGATCTCCACGGAGTTCGCGCCAGGGTCTGCGGGCTTGTAGGAGCCGACGTGGCCACCCAGCCGCCCGTGGAAGCAGTCGTTCGGGTCTGCGGGCTCCCATCCGTGCGACCACTGGATGATCTCGAAGGGTCGGCCCGTCGAGGTGCGCGGCTTGCTGTGCACGTGGAACTCGTCCGTGGCCCAGGTCACCAGCAGTCGCCAGGGCGTCTCGCCGGTGCGAACCCGCTTCGGCACGGGGATGGAGGGATCCGGCGCGCTGCGCCAGACGATCAGGCCGCGCCAGTCGCCGGCGATCTCGCCGTTGGCCAGCTCGTAGACGACCTCGGTGGTGTAGATGCTGCCGGGTGCGTAGGGCTCGGCGCTCTTGGCGGTGGTCTTCGTGCTCATGACCATAACCCTACAGCGCTTAGCGCTGTGAGGTCAAAGTTATGAGGGGTGCTCGGGATCAGCGGTCGGTGCGTTCGCTCGGCCGCGACAGCAGCGCGTCGTGCTCGACTGGATCGCCGAACTCCCGGTCGACGTCGAACAGGCTGGGCGTCATGTCGACCAGGTCGAAGCGTTTGCCGTCCTGGCCTTGGTCGTAGACGCGCAGGTCTTTGCAGGCCGGGCAGCGGTAGGCGACCAGGCGGATGACCGCCCAGGCTGGTTGGTCGCGGTCGCGCAGGTAGACCCGCCCCGAAGGAAGTCGGCGCTCCTCCGGCCACGGGTACGTCTCACCGGGCAGCGGGTCGACCACACCGAACGTCATCCACGGCTGGCCGTCGTAGCGGCACTTCCGCACCTCGCACGTCAGGTCGACGTGCGACACCAGGGGCGCGATTTCCCACTCGTACCAGCGCACTCGGCGGTTGTCGTAGCGGATGAGCTGGGGGAGGGCGCCGCCGGTGTTAGACCACGCCAGGGTCGGGCCGCGACGATCGGTGGTCACTGCTCGTCCACGAACCGGCCGCACCACTGCCGGCCGTCGCCCAGGTCATGCTGGTCGACGCGGTAGCGCGCTTCGACCATGACGCCGTCGACCACCACCGCGAGGTCGAAGAACGGCGCGTTCATCCACAGCGGCAGTTCACCCGAGGCCGCAAGCGGGAACTCGACGCGCCTTCCCCTCAGGGGGCCGTCGAGCAGGGGCAGGATCAGCGTGTCGCGCCGCGGCTGACGGGCCGGCTTCGGAGGCTTCCTGCGCAGTAGCGAGAACAGGCGGCGCACGCGATCACCAGCTCGCCTGATACGTCAGCATCCACAGCGGTCCGTCGTCCATCGGGCTGACCACCGGCATGTAGCGGTGCCACTCCACGGTGCCGTCGATGGCGGCCTGGACGTCGACGGGCGCGGCCGGCCGGGGGAGCGCGTCGTCGCCAGCGTGCAGCGGCACCTCGAAGATCAGACCTTCGAGCGGGCCGTCGACCATGAGCAGTTCGACGCTGCCGGTCGGCAACGGCTGGTCGAGAAGGGCGAACACGTCGGTCATCGGGGTGTCCCTTCGTCCGGGAGGCCGGGCGTCGAGCATCCCAAGCCCTCCGCCATTCTAGGCAGATGCCTAGGCAGACGCCTAGGCGTCCGGGTACCGTCGCCGCATGGACTACCGAACCGAGCTGACCCGATGGCTGGAGGAGGGAACAGCACGACGATGGCGTGACGCGCAGAGGATCCCGCGCAAGCAGGCCGCGGCCGACGTCGGCGTTGACGAGGCGACGATCCGCCGGTGGGAGACCGGGAAGACCACACCGGTAGGCGACAACGCGCGCCGCTACCACCGATGGCTCAGGAGCATCGAGCCGAAGACCTGACCGACCACGACAAGCGGGTGGGCCACCCCAGCCTGGACAGCACAGATGGCCCACCCCGGATCACGAGGGGAACCCATGACCCGCAGCACCGATCGTAGAGCCATGCCCAGCGGCGCCCCGCCGGGTGACGTGGTGCCGAGTAATGCTCCAGCCATGAGCACCCGACCGGAAGCACCGCGCGACCCGCAGCCGTCCGGCAACGCCGTGTTCAGCTCCTGCGCCAAGGCGGACCGGGCCGGCCACGACCGTGCGGCCTGCCAGGTCTGCGACACCTACCGCTACACGCTCGACCGCGCGTGGGGCGACGGCCCGATCGTCGGGTGGCTCATGCTCAACCCGTCGACCGCCACCAGCACCGCCGACGACCCCACCATCCGCCGCTGCACCGGCTTCACGGCGGCATGGGGCTACGAGCGCTTCACCGTGCGCAACCTCTTCGCCTTGTGCGCCACCAAGCCCGAAGCGCTGAAGGTCCACTTGGACCCGGTCGGCCCGGACAACGACGACCACCTCTGCGACCTGGTCCACGCCGACATCGTGGTCTGCGCCTGGGGCAACCACGGCCGCATCGACGGGCGTGCGCGGCAGGTGGTGGAGATGCTGGCCGACCTCCATGTCGACCTCGTCCACCTCGGGCTGACCGGACTGCACCAGCCCAAGCACCCGCTGTTCACGCTGGGGACGTTGCGCCCGCAGCCACTGGACGTGGCGAAGTTCCTGCGGCGACGGGGGCGGTGACGATGGCAGTCCTGATCACGATCAGCACCCAGCGGGTGTTCGCCGACGTCGCGAAGGTCCGTGCGGGTGTCGGCGGCGTCCGGCGCGACCTGCCGCACGGCACCGCCGACCTCAACGACGACGAGCTGCACGCGTTCACCGCCGCGGTGGCCGACAACCTCGACGCCAGGGGAGAGCTGACCTGGCGGGCGCTGGTCGAGGCCCGCGTGCAGGCGGCGTTCGCCGAACCCGACCCCGGCCTCCTGCGCCGCAAGCTGGTCGAGCTGATGGCCCTGTGCTCGGAATGGGTCGAGGCGATCGACCACGAGACGGCGGCCGCGCTGCTGGCCGAGGCCGAGGACCGGCAGGGCTCCGGACCGGTGGAGCCGTCGCTGTTCGCGGAGGAGCGATGACGGGCACCGCGCGCCGGATGCGGCGCTGGCGAGACACGGAAGGGCGCCAGTACGACGAGTTGCCCAACAGCCTGATCCGCGAACGGCTGCCGAAAGGCGGCCAGCGTCATCGGCACCCCGGCCCGTACCCGGAGCCGCGGACGTACGAGTCCGTCGAGGCCGAGCGCGGTCCGCTGGAGCTGATGCGCGACTGATCCTCGGGTCGGTGCCGGCGTGGCTTCCCCTCGGCACCGACCCGACCCCAACCGGCGGCCCGCGCCACGCGAGCCGGACCCGCAAGGAGGTGGCCCCCGTGGCGAAGTGCGTGGTCTCGCGCGTCGAAGGCCTGCCCATGCCGATGTGCACGGTGCACACCAAGCCCGCGCCGTGCCTGCACAACGGCGAACCGGCCTCGCCCGAGGCCCTGCACACCACGGACGGCGAAGGCCGGGACCGCCTGATCCACCGCTGGTGGCTGAAGACCCGCGGGCAGCGCGGACTGGTGCTGCACCGCCACAGCTGGCCCGGCCTGGTCGACGGCGAACACCCGCTGACCGTCGACTGCCCGTGCGGACCCGAGGTGATCGACGCCAGCGACGAGCCGATTCCCCGGCCTGAGCCGAGCACACAGACGCCGGCCTGACGCCGGATTCGAAAAGCCCCGAGCCCTTCCCCTGCTCGGGGCTTTTCGCATTTCTGGCCGCTAATTGCGATATTGACATCTGTCACCTATTCCGCATAGTCTTTTATTGCCCAATCACGACACGTTACGCACCACAGTTAACGTCGTCATCGTGCGGGATCGACGGGAATTCTCCCGATGCAATGCGTGTAGTGAAAGGAAACGGTGATGACCGCTGCAACGGAAACGCGCCCACCCGCCGAGGCGGACGGCGCGGCGGTGGACGAGAACGCGGCACGCGTCGCGCAGCTCGCCGCGCAGATCGACGCCATCGCGGCACGCCGGATGCGCCCGCCGACGAAGAAGGTGCCGCACCCGCTGATCGTGGTGGAGGGCCTGCACGGCTCCGGGAAGTCCTGGTGCATCGCGGAGTTCTCCGCCAGCAGCAAGGTCGGCCGCGTGTACTGGCTGGAGCTGGGCGCGGAGGGCACGCACGACCAGTACGGGGCGGTCCCCGGCGCGAAGTTCGAGATCGTGGACCACACCGGCGACTGGCACGACATCCTCGCCGCCGTCCGCGACGTCAAGGAGATCGCCCGCCTGGCGCTGGCCGCCGGCGAGCCGCCGGTGGTCCTGGCGTTCGAGACGGCCACCGCCGAATGGGAGATGCTGAGCAATTGGGCCGACGCCCGATCCCGCAACAGCGACACCGCGCGGCTGAAGCTCCAGAAAGACCCCGACGCCGATATCACCACCTCGCACACCCACTGGACGGCGGCGAAGCGTCGGCACCGGAAGCTGATGACGGAGCTGCTGACGTTCCCCGGAATCGTCGTCGTCACCGCCCAGTCCGAATGGGGCGCGGAGTTCAAGAACAACCGGCCGGTGGAGGGCGCGCCGCCCATCTACAAGGTCAAGGCCGAGGGTTCGCTGCTGCGGGACGCGATGGTCGTGGTGCGGCTGTCCAACGAGCCGCGGACCCCGCCGCTGGTCACCAAGTGCCGCTCCGTGCAGCACGCCGTGCGCCCCGGATACGACGACCCGAAGCCGTACGAGGACTTCAGCCTGGAAGACCTGGTGTTCCGCGTCCTGGGCTACGAGCCGCAGGACTCCCACGTCCGCGACATCAAGGAGCTGACCGCCGGCGACCTGACCGAGGACGAGCGCCCGGAGGAGGAGGTGGCCGAGGAGCGGCGGGTCGAGCAGCACCGCGCCCGCCGGCAGGGCGCCGTCGAGACCGGCGGTCGGCGGCAGTTCGCGGCACCGCCCGTCGAGCAGGCCGCCCGTCCGGCCGTTCCGTCGCCGCAGGAGGAGATGAAGATCCTCCTCGCCCGCGTGGCCGCCGGATACGTGAAGCTGAACATCACCGTGGCCGGCGACCAGCTCGCACTCGCCACCGCCCTGATCGGCCGCCCGATCGGCAGCTCGGCCGACCTCACGAAGGACGACCTGGAGAAGCTGCTCAACGAGCTGATCAACCTCTTCGCGATGGACGACCGCGGCGCGGCCCTGATCCCGCGGCTGATCGCCGAGGCGCGCGGCGAGAAGGCGGACGTCCCGGCATGACCGCCGCACTCCTCGCCGCGCGACGCGGCAGGGCCATCACCCGACCGGCGGCGCACGACGGCCCGCCGGCCGGGTGGTTCGGCGACGTCGACCCGGAGTGGGAGCCGGCGCGGCCCGACGTGGTCGACGCGGTGCGCGACGGCTCGGCCCGCGAACAGGCACAGTGGATCATCGCCCGGCGGTCCGGCTGGGTGATCGCGGGGGAGTGGCGGCGAGCCCGCCGCCGGATGCTCCAGGCCGACGTCTCGCCGTTCGAGCGGGACTGGTACGAGGCCTACTTCGATCAGCTCGACCGGTTCGTGTCGCTACGTGGTGTGGTTGCGCTGGAGCTACACGATCATGGTTGACCGCCCCTTTACAGGGGTTAAGAAACTCCGTTTATCGTCGTTACGGGCCTGAGCGTTACACGTTGCAAATTTGCAAGTTTGCGGGAATGTTGAGTAACCGTCTCTCAACGGAACGTGATAACAGATCGTGCGCAATCGGGCTGGTCCGATCGGGTGACTTAGCCGCATCATTGCGGGTTAGGTCACCCTTCCCCAGCAGGCCAGACGCTCGGCGGGACACGCGAACCTACGTCTCGGTAGGTACGCAAACGACGTTGTCAGGCAAGGGTAACGGCGGAGCGTTACCGCCGGCGGGCAAAGAAATTCACGTTTGCAGGCTCAGTCGGAGACGGTTGCGATACGTGACCGTTACCTGAGCGTGATTTGAAACCATTTGAAAGCGCACGTAAGTTCCAAGGCACCGGGCATACGACACAGCGTGACCCGGCACCAGCAACCAGGAGATGGTTTCAGGGCTCCGGGGTCACCCTGCACGGTGACACCCGGAGCCTGGGCCGAGAGGCCCGGAACCCCCACCTGATTCCCACTTGCCGGGGGGCGTCATGAATCGTACCCGTGAACGGTTGGAAATCACCTGCTCAGCGGGTCCGCAACCGTACGGACACCTTCGTAGTTCCGCGTCGGCCGGCCTCCGTGCGGCCAGACCTTCAGCCGCGCCCTGACGGCGACCACGACCCGTCACTGGCGACATCCGCACCTCTCCGCGAGGACTCCGACGGGAAGAACCCTAGCGTCGCACCCCGTCATCGCCGCCCGCCGTTCGCATGGATTCACTCCGATGCGTCGGCGTTCCCACCATGCCCGGAGCCCTGCACGGCCCCGTGGCGCACACCTCCGTGGAGCACTCCGTGTACGACCCCAACGGTCCCGACGTCCCCGCAAGGGTTCGCCCGGGCCGCTCGTTCCCGCACGCCACCATCGGCCACTTCGTCTTCCTCGCCGAGATCCCGACCCAGTCCAAGACCCTCTACGGGATCCTGAGGATGCACTGCAACCGCGAACGCGGCGACGAGATGGCCTGGCCGTCGCAAGCCTCCCTGGCCGCCCTGCTCGGCCTGGCGAAGCCCACCGACGTGGGCAAGTACGTCAAGCCGCTGGTCCAGCTCGGCGCGGTCGAGGTCGAGACCGACCGCTACGGCCCGAACCGGATGTTCAAGCGGCTGCTCTACACCGTCCACGAGGCGCCGCCCGAGGGCTACACCGGTGTCGCCTCCCTGACGGACTGGTACGCCGCACGCAAGGCCGCGGGCAAAGCCCCCAGCTCCCGCCGGCGTCGACCGCAGCGCCAGAAACCGCAGCTCACGCCGGAGATCCCTTCCAGTGGAGCACCGGCACGGTGGCGCAACCCGCAGCTCGGCACGGTCACCCCTTCGAAGGGAGGTCCGGAGACCCCTCTGAAGGGAGGTCCGGACACCCCGACCAAGGGACGTCCGGTCACCCCTTCAGAGGGAGATCAACTACCTGAACCAGTAACTACCTGAAGTGAAGAACTACCTGAACCGCCACGCTGCCGCGCGGCTTCCGGTCCTCGGTCGCTGCGCTCCCTGCGGTCCGGGTCCGCTTGCCAACGAAAGATCCCCGGACTGCGTAGTCGATCACTGCCCGGCCCAGGTCGGCAAGGTACCCAGACACGCGCGCGTGCGCGGGCGCGCGCGCGAGAACCGCAACCGCGCATCACACAAAACCGCTGCTCATCGAACACGGAACAGGGGGAAAGATGATCACCGCCGCCCTGCTCGCCTGCTGGAGACCGTCAGGGGCCAACCGCACCCGCGAAGACCCGGCCGTGGGCACCCTGTTGGCCTACGACCACCGCGCTTGGCACGTGGTCGAGATCCGCCGGCTGCCTGAAGAACGCTGGGACGACCTCGACCGGGCGATGATCGCCGAGTGGGGACCGGCCGCGGCTCCGCGCATCGCGGTCCTGCACGCCGCCGACCCCGCCGCAGCGGCGCCGGGCGTCGCCTGGCTGCGCTGGTGGCCCAGCCGCACCGCGTGGTGGGTCTACCCGAGCCCTCACTACCCGGTCTGCGCCCACTGCGGCGAACCACATCCGTGCCGAGCCGCCGAAGCAGCCCACCTCGCGGCGCAGGAGATCGCCCGCGCCGCCCGCTACGAGCACCCCGACGTCTGCCCGGAGTGCGGCGGCCACGTCGAGTCGCACCATCGGCCGCTCCGGTTCGACCGCAACATCATCTGGCCCGGCGGTCCGCCGGTGAGCTTCCACGGCAACCGCAAGGCGTGCCGCCGCGCCGCCGAGGCCTACGCCGCCCGCATGTCGGCAGTATCCGCCCGCTGAACCGAGAGGAGGAGCCATGACCAACCCGGCTGCACCCGGAACCCTCGTGGCAACCAACCCGACCAGGCAACCCCCTCACCTCACCGGAACCGCCACCCTCCGGCGCCCTCGCCGCACCACCCCGACCCGCCATCCGGCCGACCTCGTGTCCGCGCTCGGCACCGCCCGCCGTCTCCAGGCGCAGATGGCCATCGGCTGGACCAAGCAGGAACTCGCGTCGCACTTCGGCTACCGGGTCAACCGGATCACCGAGCTGCTGTTCTGCCGCTACGCGCAGGTCTCCATCGCCACCCACACGCGCGTGGCCCAGGAGTTCACGAAGATCTGCATGGAGCCCCACGACAACCCGCAGGCCCGCGCGTTCGCCGACAAGCACGGCTTCCGGTCGGCGCTGTACTGGGACGACATCGACAACGACCCCGCCGACCTGAACCTCCACCGCGTGCTGCCGCGCGACACCGAGCCCGACGAGATCGCCGTCGAGCTGGCGTGCAGCGGCGAGCTGGACCCCGCCCACCTGCGGCCGGTCGACCTGCGCGCCGCGCTGAGCCGGCTGTGCGCAGGACGGATGACCGTGCAGGAGATCTCCGACCTGCTCGACGTGTCGCCCCGCACCGTCGACCGCCACCGCGCGAGGGTCCGCGCGGAGCGGCGGCTGGAGGAGTTCGCCGAGCGGCTGACCGAGCGCGGCCGCGGCCTCACCGCACCCACGCGCAGGCCGGACGACGAGCAGGCACTGGCGCTGGGCCTGGCGCAACTGCTCGCCGTCGTGCTCCACCTCGCGCGCCCGCCGCAGCCGCGGTACGTGCTGGCCGAGGCCATCCCGGTGATGGTCGACAGGACTCCGGGCGGGCGGCCCGAGCCGCACTTCGCCGGGCCGGGCCGCCCGATCGACGGCGCGTGCCCAGTCCCACACCGCGAGCCGGCCGTCTACCGCAAGCGGGCGGTGGTCGCGGCATGACCGCCGAACCGAACGTCGCCGAGGGGCAGGTCTACGAGATCGACGTGCCGATGTTCCTCCCGCCGCAGCGCAAGCGCCGCGCCGGGAAGCCCGTCAACCGCAGCCGCCCGCCCCAACCCGCGCCACTGAACGCCAACTGGCGGCTGCACTGGTCGAAGGAGCACAAGCTCGCGCAGGAGATCGCCACGGCGGTGATGCTCCGTGCCCGGTCGCTGCGCATCCCGACGTGCGACCACCTCACCGTGCAGATCCACTTCGCGCCCGGCAACAACGTCAAGGCCGACGCCGACAACCTGTACCCGAGCTTCAAGCGGGCGTGCGACGCGCTGTCGCGGCCCAAGCACACCAACTGGGTCGGGCTCCACCTGGTCCCCGACGACACGCCGCAGTTCATGACGAAGCTGGAGCCGGTCATCCACCCCGGCCCCGAGCACGAGCGGCGCCTGTGGCTCACCGTCCGCGTGGGACGACCCGGCGAAAGCTGACGACACGAAGCGGCCCGCACCGGACATCCGGTGCGGGCCGCTTTCGCGTAGCTCGAGCTACGCCCTGCGCCGCGTCGACCCGCCGGGCCTGGTCTTCCACCACTCGGCGTGCTCGGCGACGACCTCCGGCCGGAACACCAGCCGTTGCGGCTTGCCCTCGGTGCCCTCGACCGGACGTCCGGCCAGGTATCCGTGCAGGTAGCGGTTGCGCGCGGTCTCCCGGTTCCCGCCGAGGATCTTCCCCGCCTCACCGGAGGACAGCAGGTCGGGGATCTTCGGGTCACGAACGGGCTGGGCCACGAACTCGCGGCCGACCGCCTCCTGCACCACGCTGAGCCGGAACACCAGACCCGGCCGGTCCGGGTTCGACGTCTCGTACGTCGCGCCGGGGAGCTGGCCCGCGTGGTAGCGCCGCTCCAGGGTCTTCACGGTGACGCCCAGGATCTCGCCCGCGCCGGTCCGGTCGACCAGCTCGGGGAACGAGCTGTCGTCGCACGGCTCGCCGGTCCGCTCGCCGACCTGTCCGCCCTCGGCGACCGACCGGCGGAACAGCAACAGGCGGTCGGTCACCAGCCGCGCGGGGATCCGACCTTCCCGGTACAGCACGTCCAGGCGCTGCCGGCTGATGCCGCGCAGGCCTGCGGCGACCTCGCTGCTGACCAGGTCCGGGATCTTCTCGTCGCGCACGGCACGGCTCGGCCGCGGGTTGGCCATCACGTCCTTCGCGATCGCGGGCCGGAAGACCACGCCGCGGCCTTCGACGTCGGCGCCGGGGATCAGGCCGGAGAGGTACCTCATGTTGAGCTCGTCGCGCGGAACGCCGGTGAGCCGGGCGAGCCCGTCGATGTTCACCAACTCGGGGATGCCTTTGTCGATCTTCGGTTTGAGTGCCATACTGGACGTCGCCCTCCGGGATGAACATGTGTTGCTGACAACCCACACTCGTGGGAGACGCGTGCTCCACGCGGAGGCTGAGGGGTCCGCCGTTCGCGGCGGACCCCTCTTCCCATGAGTCCTGCGGCCAGCCCTTGCCGTTGCTGCTACGTGATACTTTACGCAGACACGCGCGAGATCCGCAACACAGGTGTGATCGTCCCCGATCGACGTGCTTCGCACGTATCGTCGCGCCCGACTACGCGCGCGGCGAGGTGCCGCGCCGCACACGAGGGGAGGGGTCGCCGTGGCTCGCCGCCGCTTCGACGCCCAGGCGTTCTGGAGATCGCTCGACGCCGCACGCGCAGCACGTCAGATCACGTGGGGGACCGTCGCCGCCGAGGTCGACGTCCCCGCGCCGGTGATCTCGCGCATGAAGCACGGACACAGCCCGGCAGCCGACAGCCTGCTCGCGCTGCTGGGGTGGTTGGGAGCCTGCCCTGAGGTTTTCCTCGTGCCGGCATCCCACATCCGCGACCAGGAGCCGATCGTGACGGCCCTGGCCGCGTTTGCCTCCGACGACCGGTTGACGGAGGAGGGCATGAACACCCTGCGCACGGTGCTGCTGGCGACCTACGAAGCGGTCGCCTTGCCCGCGCCGGCCAGCGGTCCGGATCAACCGCTCGCCCACGTTTGACAGTGCTCGTAATGTTTCCGGTGTCAGCAACACAGTTCACCGGGAGCGACGATGCACACCGACAGCACGCCCGAGGTCCAACCGGTCTCCCCGGACCGGATCTTCTGGAGCGCCGACCGCACGCCCGAGGAGTGGGCGGCACTCGCCGAAGGCCTGCGCATGGCCGCCCGCGGTCGCCACGCCGCGGCGCGCGAAAGCTTCGACCGGTGCGACACGGACGGCTTCCTCAGTCAGTGGGCCGCCACCAGCACCGCCGAGAAGGCCGAGCTGGCGGCGCAGCTCGCCGACGCGCAGGGCCTGTGGGACTTCCCCGCGCTGTTCAACCTCGCCGGCGAACTCGTCTCCGCCCGTGAGGTCCAGGGCCGGTACGGCTGGTCGTGGGTGCTGGACGACGAGAAGCACATCGCGGCCAACGGCGGCAGCCGGTGGGTCAACACCTCGCGGTCGTCCAACGAAGCCACCCAGGCGGCCTACCTGCGGCGCAAGGGCTACACGCAGGGCGTCATCCGTGCACGCGGACGGGTCAAGGCCACCAGTGGCGGCGGGTTCAGCGTCCACTACTGGATCGGCCTGGTCGACCCCGAGCTGACCTCCTACGAGGTCGTGCGCACCGCGCCGGAGCAGGCGTGAGCGCGCTCAGCGCCGTGCGCGCCCAGCCGGTGCCGCCGCCACGCACCGCCGAGGAGTACGCCGAACTCGTCAGCCGGGGGATCCTGGTCGACCTGGCCGGCCGCCCCCTTCGGCACCGACCGTGCCCACACTGCGACGGGCGCACCGCAGGGGCGACGTGCCCGGCCGCGTCCGCTGCCCGGACTGCGGCGCACAGCCGGGTCGGCGCCGCTGCGTGCGCCCCAGCGAGCACGAGACCGTCCTCTGGCACGCGGCACGCGTAGCCGCGGCCGAGGAGGTCGACCGCCGGCGAGAGGAGGCGGGCGACCTCACCCTGCCCGCGCCCTGGGCACCGGCCCGCCCGGAACCGAAGCCGGCCGAGGAGGTCCAGGCCGGTCAGATCCCGCTGTTCGGCTGAGCGCGACGTCCCAGGACACCCCGTCGATGGCGGGGTGTCCTGCCATTCTCCAGACGACCTCGCCGGTGTTGACCAAATACGAACGTGTGCGTAATGTGTTGAAGGTCAGCAACGCATAAGCACTGGAGCGGCATCATGTTCAGCTTCATCGACATCTTCTGCGGCGCGGGCGGCAGCAGCACCGGCCTGGTCAACGCCGGGTGGCAACTGAAACTCGCCGCGAACCACTGGCAGCGCGCCATCGAGACCCACGCCGCCAACCACCCCGACGCCGAGCACCTGTGCGCCGACGTGTCCAACTACCCGATGCGCAACCTCCCGCGCGCCGACAACCTGTGGGCCTCCCCGATCTGCACGGAGGTCAGCCCCGCCGGCGGCAAGAAGAAGTCGCGCGGCCAGATGGACCTGCTGGCCGACCTGAACGAAGAGGGCTACGTCGCCCCGGCCGCGCTCGACCGGACCCGCGCGACGTTCCACGACGTCATCCGGGCCACCGAGGTCCACCGCTTCAAGTACGTGCTGGTGGAGAACGTCGTCAACGTCGCCACCGAGTGGGAGCTGTTCGACTGGTGGGTGCAGGGCATGTGCCAGCTCCGCCCCGGCTACAGCGTCCAGTTCGTCTCCGTGTCCTCGGCGCACATCGGCGACGAGACCAACCAGCCCGCGCCGCAGTGGCGTGACCGGCTCTACATGGCGTTCACCCGCAAGGACATGCCGGTGCCCGACCTCCAGCCGCGGCCGTACGCCTACTGCGGCACGTGCGACGAGGTGGTGCGCGCGGTCCAGTCCTGGAAGAAGCCGGACCGCCGCCCCATCGGCGCCTACGGCAAGCAGTACGTCTACCGCTGCCCGAACACCAGGTGCCGGCACAGCGTGGTCGAGCCCTACGTCCTCCCGGCCGCGGCTGCGCTCGACCTCGGCAACCTGGGAACGCCGATCGGGGAGCGCAAGGACCGGCTGAGCCCGAACACCCTGCGCCGGATCGCGGTCGGCATGGAGATGTTCGGCGACCCGACCATCATCGCGGCCGGCGGCAACACCTACGAGCGGCCCAGCTCGGACTACGTGCGCGCCTGGCCCGCGCTGACCGCCCCGCTCAACGCCCGCACGA
Source organism: Saccharothrix hoggarensis (assembly GCF_052936025.1). The sequence goes on from NZ_CP193625.1 coordinate 56,843, forward strand.
AGACCGGCGGCGACGGCGTGGCGATCCCGCCGTTCATGACCCCCGCCGGCGGCACGTGGAACGACGAGCCCGCCCCGGTGCTGGACGCGCCGATGCGGACCCGCACGACGCGGGAGACGGACGGCCTGGCCACGCCGCCGGGAGCGTTCTACACCAAGCACTACGGCGGCCACGCCGACCCGCGCCACATGTCCAAGCCGCTGACGCACCCGCTGGGCACCATCACCGCCAGCGGCGGCAACCACGCCCTGGTCGTGCCGTACCGGCGCGGCTCGACCGCCTACCGCGCCGGTGAGGCGCCGCTGTCCACGGTCGCCACCCGCGCCCAGCACGGCGTCTCGGACCTGCGCGAGATGCCGAAGGTGTCGGCCAGAGACCTGCCCCGGAAGCTGACCGACGACCAGGCGCGCGAGCTGGCAGACCGGTTGGCCGACGTGCGGTTCCGGATGCTGAAGGCCGAGGAGCACCTGGCCGCGCAGCGGTTCCCCTCCGACTACGTCGTCCTCGGCACCGAGCGCGAGAAGACCCACCAGGGCGGCAACGCGGTCAGCGTCAACGTCCCCCAGTGGATCGCGGGACAGATCAACAAGGCCAACGCGAGCGTCGCCGTCTAACACCCCAGTCGTCGCCCCGTCCGGAGACCTCCCGGACGGGGCGCAACCCGGAAGGAAGATCCGTGACCACCGAGACCGACCCGCTGCGCGCGGTCTACCACGAGCGCGCCCACCTGCCGCTGATCCTGACCGCCCTGTTCGGCGCGGTGATGGCCGAAGACCCCCAGGACGACGTCCGCCCGCACACGATCTACTTCGACACGCCGGAAGGGCAGATGAGCTGGCACATCGACCAGGCGGACCTGTACCTGTTCGAGCACGTCGAGCGGGTCCGGTCCGACGACCTGCGCGCGTGCTGGGACGGGCACAGCACGCCGGAGAAGTACCGCCGGCTGCGGGCGCTGACGGCCACCCTCGGCCGCGTGAGCGGGCTGCGCGAGATGATCGCCGATCTCACGGACCCGACCACGTTGACCTCCCGTCGACGCTGACCACGCACGTCCGGAAAGCCCCGCCACGGCGGGGCTTTCTGCTTCTTCCGGCCTGTTTGACCTGCTCAGAAGCTTGGCGTAGCATTTCCGGTGTCAGCAACACACGCACCGGAGGCACACCGTGGCCCGTTACGCGGAGACCGAAGTCCGCCAGGTTCTGCGCGAGGCCGTCATCGACGGCACGCACCTTCGCATCGAACGTCAGCTCAGCCCCGACCTCTACCGCCGCGTCAACTACGTGTTGGACCTGCTGGGCGGCAAGTGGAGCCGCAAGCACCGCGCTCACGTGTTCGACAGCAGCCCCGCCGAGGTCGTGCGCGCGATCGTGGAGGACGACGCCGCGCTGCCGGGCACCGTCGAGGAGAAGGTCACCCAGGGCTTCGTGCGCACCCCTGCCGACCTGGTCGACCGGATCCTGTACGACTTCGTCGAGGACGAGCTGGAGGACGGCACGCGGGTGCTGGAGCCCTCCTGCGGCGACGGCGCGATCGTCCACCGCCTCCTCGCCACCCGCGAGGCGATCCACGTCACGGCGGTGGAGCCGCACACCTACCGCGCCCGCCGCACCGCCGAGGGCGCCCACGGCGACCCGCGGCTGCGTCTGGTGACCAACTCCTTCGAGAACTTCGCCGCCGGGTTCGGCCTCGGCGAGGAGCGCGAGGAGTTCGACGTGATCGTGATGAACCCGCCGTTCTCCGCCACCGGCCAGCCCGACCTGTGGATCGACCACGTCGCCCTGGCGTGGGGGATGCTCGCGCACGGCGGCCGGCTGGTGGCCATCGTCCCGGCGGGCTTCCACTTCCGCCAGGACCGGCGACACCAGGTGATCCGAGACCTGGTCGAGCAGCACGGCTACGTGCACGACCTCGATGACGACGCCTTCGCCGAGTCCGGCGCACCCGGCATCCGCACGCGGCTCCTGGTGCTCGACGGCCCGCTGCTGATCGACAAGTACCAGCCGGACCTCGGCGACGAGGCGACGGTCCCGCACCAGGTCGGCGACTTCGAGCGCTACTGGCGTCGCATGGAGACCTTCGGCGCGCCGGCCGCCCGCGTGTCCCGAAAGGTCGCGGTACCCGCAGATCAGGGCGTGTTGTTCTGACAAGAGATACGGCGTAATATATCTATTGTCAGCAACACGGAGCGGAGGTCACGTCATGTCGAAGGACATCAAGCGCGGAACGGTGGTCGACTACCACGGGTCGGTCACCAGCGACCACGGCGAGAAGATCGTCCTCGACATCGACGTGACCGGCCGCCTCACCCTGGCCGACCGCAACTTCCCGCACGAGCAGCACCACCTGCGCCACGTGCGGCAGGCCAGCGTCACGCCCACCGGCGAGATCGCGGACCTCTGCCCCTGCGGACACGAGCACTCCCGCACGTGGCAGAAGCCCGAGCGGTGTGGCGTCTACCAGTGCAAGTGCGTCACGCACCGCAAGCCCGTGCCGCTGGAGACCGGAACCGTCGTAATCGCACGACCGTGGCAGCGCGGCCGGGAGCTGGAGCCGCAGCGCGGGTTCGTGGTCGACGCCACGCCCGAGCACAACCCGGACTACATCGTGGTGTGGTTCCCCAAGCTCGGCGTGCCCGCGGCCGGCCGGAGCGAGATGTTCATCCTCCGCAGCAAGATCGACCCCGCCCGGATCTACAACCTCGCCGAGATGCCGCCGTCCTGGATCACCCGGATGGTCAGCATCGTCCGCACCGACCCGGCCCAGACCTGGCTGCACGGGTGGCCGGCCCACGCGAACATCGTCCTCTCCCGCGCGCACCGCGCGAACCTCGCCGCCCGCCGCGAGTCCGAGGCACAGCGGCGCCAGGACCGGGCGCGCGAGCTGGGCGAGCGCGCGGCGAACTGACCCGACCACCTCCAGCACGACGAACCATCGGAGAACAGGCATGATCATCACCGATATCCCAGGACTTCCCACGACCATCACCAGCTGGGGCATCGACTGGCCCGAGTGCGCCTGCCGCAACGACCCCCAGGGCGAAGGCTTCTGGCCCGTCAACCCCCAGGGCGAGCGGGTCGAGCCCGACAAGGAGGCGTGGCCCAAGCAGCTGTACGTGTGCGACCGCCAGACGTGCGGCCTGGTGCTCGACGCCGCCACCTTCGACGCCGAGGCCCAGACGTTCGGCATCGTCGGCATCATCCTGCCGCCGAAGGTGGTCGCCCTCACGAGGGAAGCCGCGCGGTGCGTCTGCGGGAACACCGACCAGCATTGGGACTTCTGGCCGGTGGACCAGCACGGCAGGCAGCAGTCCGACCCCGGCGAGGACATCGGCGACCGGATGCGGTGCGCCAGGCCGGGCTGCGGGCTGGTGTACGACTGGATCACCTACGACCGCGAGGCCGGGACGTTCGACGTGATCGGTCGCATCAAGGACGTGGAGACCGCCAGGGCCGACGTCTGAGCGGCGCCTCCGCAATCGAAGCCCCCGTCATCGACGGGGGCTTCCGCGTACCTGCGGCCGGGGCGACACACGCGCGAGATCCACAAACACCTGTTTGACCAGGTCACATCGTTGGCGTAATATTTCGTATGTCAGCAACACTTGTCAGCGGCACGGAGGAAGTCATGGCCGGCACCACCCAGAAGCACCCGCAGATCACCGGACTGGCCGAGGTGATCGAGGCGATCGGGCCACGCGGCATCCTGATCGGCACCGTGGGCGACTGCACCACCGTGCACCGCGCCCGCGCGGTGATCGAGCCTATGGGCGAGATCCTGTGCGACTGGACCGGCGTGCTGATCACCGACGTGGTCACGCTGTCCGAGATCGACCCGCGCGACAGGGCTGTGCTGGCCAGCCTGGTCGACGCCAAGGTGCGTGCCGCGCATCTGTGCGTCCAGTGCTTCCGGCCGTCCACGCGGGCCGAGGTTGCCCGGATCGAGCGGGAGGCGCGCGAGGCCGCCGACCCGGCTCCAGCCGCGGGCTCCGCCACGGTGCTCGGAACCGTCACGGACGGCGGCCAGGTGCACATGGCCTGGGCGCGGGAGGTCGGCGGCAAGGTGTTGTGCCGCTTCGGATCCAGGGCGCTGCGGATCACCGAGACGGTCGCGCCCCTGCCCGAGAGCGGACAGGAGGGAACCCTGGCCGCGCTCCACAAGCACCGGATCCCGCTGCGCCGCCTGTGCGCGAACTGCTTCCGCCCCCGGATCCGCTCCGTGTACGCCGCCCAGCTCCGCGCCCGGCTCGCCACCGCCAACTGACCCGCACTCGACGCGAACGGAGATCGTCATGCAGACCACGCACGTCGACCAGGCCCCGGACGTCCGACCCAGCCGCGGGACACATCGCGGCAGGATCTCCGCCCGCCCCGCGAAGTCCGGCCGGATCATGGTGCTCTGCCCGGTGGGACACCTCGTCGCCAGCATGGGCGCGCGCGAGTGGGCGGGCAGCCTCTGGGAGAGCCGGGTGGGTGCGGGCTTCGAGGTCACCTGCGAGGGCGCCATGCCGGACGACGTCGTGATCCCGCACGTGACGCCCGAGTCGTGGGACGCGCTGCGGAAGCGGGGGATCGTCCACGTCGACAGTGCCGAGGAGGTCGCCGCCTACGTCCAGGCGCAGGGCGAGCGGACGGACCCGCGCGCGGTCAGGTGGGGTCGCGGCGACGCCGTCCGCCTGCGTGTCGCCCGCTGCTCCCGCACCGGCGAACCGCCGTTCGACGTGTGGATCCTGGCCAAGCCGGGCAGCCACGACCTCACCAGCGCGGCGTTCCAGACCACGTGCGCCACCGAGACCGGCGGCTGGTTCGTGCTGAACACCTGGACCGCCCGCGCCTGAACCCGCTCCGGTCAACGCCCCGCGCCCGTTGGACGCGGGGCGTTGCCCTTTGCGCACCTGTTTGACCTGGCCAAGCACATGGCGTAGCGTTTCGGACGTCAGCAACACTAGCGAGATCACCGGAGACGCCCGTGTCCAAGCACACCCGCCCCGTCGTCAAGGTCCGAGCCGCCTGCGCCCACTGCAACCACCAGCGGCCGGTCACCGCGAACGGCTGGTGCGTCGACTGCGCGTCGGCCGCGTGCGCGCACGGGGACGGCGACCGCGCCGGCCTCGCGGTGCCCCCGGACGCGAACGAGGCCGTCGAACTCCTCATCGAGCACCTGTCGGTGTACGAGCACGCCGAGCACGCCGAGGTCACCGGCGAGCCGCTGACCTGCTGGCCCTGCGCGCTGCTCACCACGTGGTGCGCGAAGTGCGACACCCGCGCCGGCGACATGAGCGCCGCCGAACGGGCCGCGCACCTGCTGCTCGACCGGTGGGTGGCCGTCGACTGCGAAGGGTCCACCTCGGCCGCCGTCCGCGCGTTCTACTGGCTCCCGGCCGCCTGATCAACGCCAGGCACCCCGTTTGACCTGGTCAAATCGTTGCCGTATCATTTCCAGTGTCAGCAACACACCGTTTGGGAGGTACCGATGGGCAAGCGCACCGCACGCCGCGCGGCCATGACCGACACGGACGCACTCCACGCGTTCCCGTTGTTCGAGCTGGAGCTGGGGGAGGGATCGCCGGAGACCGGTTTCACCCTCGGCATCGCCGACATCCCCCCGACCCCCGCGCCCCAGTGCGAGCAGCCCGCCCGGATCGGCCGCGAGATCGCCGCCGACGAGCCCCCGTTGCTCGATGACGCCGAGTTCTGCGAGCGCACGGTGATGGCCCTGCACGAGCGCGGCGAACTCGGATACGTGAAGCCGTCCGACGAGTGGGTCAACCAGCGCGGCGTGCCCCTCAACGACGAGCACCAGGAGGCCGCCGCCCGCCTGCACGCCGCTGGCCGCCTGCCCGGCTACGACGGCGAGGACGACGCCGAGCCCGAGGGCGCCGACCCGAAGCCGGACCCCGCCGAGCTCGCCGAGCTGGAAGGGCTGGTGAACGTCGAGCCCGTCGACGCGGAGGATCTGCTGGTCGACCACGACATCGTCATCGAGCACAGCGCCCTCGAAGGCACGTTGCTGATCGGCTCCCGCAAGGGCGACGGCGTGTACGACGCGCTGAAGAACGCCGGGTACGGCTGGCGGTGGTGGCGCACCGCGGAGGAGAGCGGCTACCCCGCGGGCACGCTGTTCCTGCCGGGCAGTCGGGACAAGGCACCGCGGCTGTCCACCATCGACCACACCGAGCAGATCATCGCGAAGGTGGCGGAGGAGCAGGGCCAGGAGATCAAGGTCGCGGTCCACATCGACGGCACGCCGCGCGACCAGGCCCTCGTCATCGCCGACCGCAGGGTCCGCGCGGCCGAGCGCGCCGAAGCCCTCGACGCGAAGGCCGGACGACGCGCGGGTGCCGCCGAAGGCCGTTGGCGCATCGCGCACGACATCAGCAGGCGTTGGGAGGGCGGGCAGCCGATCATCATGGACCACCACAGCACGCGGAAGGCCCTGCGCGACCGCGAGCGCATGGACAACCACATGCGCAAGTCCGTCGCCCTGGAGAAGGAGGCCAGGCTGGTGGCAGAGCGTGCCGAGGGAGCGCGCCGCACGCTGGCCAACCTGGACAACCCGCTGTTGATGGCCCGGTGGCTGCGCGAGGCCGAGGCGGAGCTGCGCGCGATCGAGCGCGGCCTGAACGGCAGCAAGGGCCGCAGGTTCCTGGGCACGGACGGCAAGACGGTCATCTCGCAGGAACCGGACAACAAGCCCGCGACCGGTCGTCGCCGGCAGCAGCTCCTGTTGGACCTGATGTACCTGATCCCGCGCATGGAGCACGCCCGCGCCGAGCTGGCCAAGGCCGTGACGGAGGGGCGCTGGTGGGGCGGTGACCCGAAGCAGATCAGGCCGGGCGACTTCGTGTTGATCCGGGGCCAGTGGGATCTGGTGGAGAAGGTCAACCCGAAGACCATCCGCGTGATCAGCATCTACATGCCCACCGGCCTGACGTACCCGCACCTGGAGATCCGGGGGCACCGCACCGCCGAGGAGCACGAGGCGATCAGGACCGCCACGCTCGCCGAAGCGAAGGGCGCCAACGCGTAGCTCGAGCTGCACCACTTCGGCCCGCCCGACCTGACCGGTCCGGCGGGCCGAAGTTGTTGTCGGCCTCCCCCGTCTCCCCGGTTGCGCCGGTGACGCTCGCGCGCGCGTAGGGAAACGGGAAACGAGGAGCCGATCCGGCCGGTCGATGCCTCCCGCTACGGCCGCCGCAGCAGCACCGCCGGGGCCGTCCCGCTCCTTGGCCGGCTCTCCACGTCCGCCCGCTCCCGCCGACCCGAGAACGTGACGAGAACTCGCATAGCGTCCCTGCGCGACAGAGGAGGGCAGCCGCCTGCGGCCCTATTTGACCTGTTCAAAGGCATGGCGTAGCGTTTCGTATGTCAGCAACACGCCACCGTGAGGAATGTCCCGTGTCCAAGATCGAACCACTCGACGCCCCGCCCACCGTCACCGTGAAGCCCGTGGAGGGCTACCCGTTGGTGGACGTCACCGTAACCGGCCGCGCCGAACACGCCCACGTGTCCTACGCCGAGCGGTACGCCCTGCTCCACGCACGTGACAACGGCTTCGCCCGCCTCACCCAGTGCGGCGAGGCGAACTACCACAGCGGGAACCGCACCACGACGGTCCGGTACCGACTCGAACGCGAGCCGATCTCCATCTCCCGAGAAGAAGCGGCCCAGGCGGTCAAGGGGCACCACCTGGAGGCGGCGGTCGGCCTCTACCTCACGCTCGACTCCGCCGGCCACTGGGCAGTGGACACGTCGGACCTGTTCACGGTCACCGGGATGACGTCCGGACGGAAGGTCGGCATCTGCCACTGCGGCAGTGACGACCCGCTGGCGTGCGTCGCGGCGGGCCGGGCGGCCGAGCACGGCATCCCGCTGCCGACTTTCACGCGGCTGATCGAGCTGATGCAGGAGGCAGCCGACCGCGCGAAGGCGGAGGAGCGCGACCGGCGCTGCACGATGGTCCGCCGGTACCGAGCCGCGGCTAGGGAGCACCGGCGCGCAGTCGCCGAACAAGCCCCGCTGGAGCAGATCGTCCACCTGCAGTACCGGATGGAGGACGTCGTCCTCCAGCTCCCCAGGGCGCTGGCCGCCAACCTGTACCGGGAGTACGTGTTGATCCGGATCGAGACGGAGCGGCGGACGCAGGACGTGGACCGGACCGACGTCCTCAGCGACCTGCGGCACGTGAAGAAGGAGATCGAGCGGCTGACCGGCTACGACTCGAAGGTGGTTCCCGGCAGGTTCACGGCGACCGCGCCGTACGTCACCGGAGGTGGCACGTGCCCACCGGGTTCACGGTTCCTGGGTGACCCGCCGCGCGTGGAGGACATGGGCGGCCTCGGCATGGTGTGCACCGGGTGCGATCACGAGGTGGCGGTTCACGAGCTGTTCGGCAAGCGGGTCACCGTCCGGGAGTTCCACCGCACGGAGGACCGCCAGAGCCCCGGCATCTACTCCGACGAGATCGCCGTGGACGTCGAGTTCGGCCAGCCGTTGTTCAGCACGACCGGTCGCTTCTGACCGGGAGTCTCGACGGCCGATGCGCCGTCCCCTCGGAAGACCGAGCGGGGACGGCGCATCGCCGCATTCTCCCGCGCCCCAACGTTTCCGCAGCTCTCCGCCACCCGCTGCCACCTGTTTGACCTGGTCAAGCGCATGGCGTAGTGTTTCCGGTGTCAGCAACACACACCGGAGGTTCAAATGCCGAGCGCGGTCGCAACCGACATCACCCAGGTCAGCGAGGACGAGCTGACCGCCCAGCTCACGCAGGCCGGTGCCGAGGGCGACGAAGCCGCGATCGACCGGATCCTCGCCGAGCTGAACCGCCGGGACGAGATCGAGGAGGTCATCCGGGCGCTGGTCGAACAGGGGCTGGAGTACCGGGAGGCGTACGCCATCGCCCACGACCTGGACCCGGCCGAGCTGGACCGGCAGGAGCGCGCGGCAATCGTCGCCAGCTCCCGCCGCAAGGGCGAGTCCCTGGAGCAGGCCGTCGACCGGCTGTACGGCGAGATGACGCGCCAGCGCTACCGGCAGGCCGAGGACGAGTGCCGAGGGCACCTGCTCAACCCGGCGGGCAAGGCGGCCGGTGTGGACCCCTACAGCCTGTTCCACGGCCCCGCCTCCCGAGTGCGCCGGTACGCCAGCCCGGAGCTGCGCACGTGGTTCTACCGGCACGGCCGGACCACGTGGATCGAGTACAAGGCCCAGATGCTCGGCCGCGCGTCGGACGTCGCCAAGGCGGCCCGTGTCGACCGCGACTTCGGCGAAGCCGTTGCCTGACGCGGCCGGCCGGCCGCGTCCACCGACCCGAGAGGAACACCCCATGCAGCTCCCCGGCCAGACCAGGCACCCGGCCGGCTCCACCTACGTGGTCGTGCTGGAGATCGGCACGTCCGCCGGTGCGGGCCGAACGTCGCACGCGGTGCACGTCGAACGGGTGGACGTCACCCCGAGCCGTGCCCTGTGGCGGGTGGCGGACATCCAGGACGCCGACGAGGCACGCGCACTCGCCAACGGCTACTGGTCGCTGCTCCAGGGCGGCGCAGCCAAGCCGTAACCGCAGGTCTGTGACCAGGTCGAACCCGGATTTGACCTGGTCACATACATGGCGTAACGTTTCTCATGTCAGCAACACAAACCCGCCGGGAGGCACACCATGTCGATCACCGAGGCCATCGTCACCGAACTGGAGTTCGTCCGCATCGAGGCCGGGGTCTACGAGGTCAAGACCGAGATCGGCACGTTCGCCATCACCCGCACCGGCAGCCGCACCTGGTCGGTCGACACCGAGACGATGACCGAGGTGGTCACCACCGACACCCTGTTGGCGGGCAAGCGGGTCGTCGCGGCCCAGGTCGCCGAGTACCGGGACATCAAGGCGTGCCTCGGCGAGCAGCCCGCGGCTGAGGCCACGCCGGCCCGCACGCCGATGGTCCACACGTTCGACGGCACCACCGGTGCGGCGTTCCGCCGCACCCAGACCGACGACGCCATCGAGGACGGCGACGTGCTGTACGTCCCGAGCGAAGGCGTGGTCGGGATCATGGTCGACGCCTGGCCGGTGGCCGTGACCGAGGCGACCGGCGCGTTCGGCGCACTCGCCAACGGCAGGACGTGGACGGACTTCCGCAACGGCGAGTACGTCGAGTCGCACCGGGTGGCTCAGGACGTCATCTCCGGAGTGCAGCTCGACGCCCCGACCGAGGAGCCCGCGACCGAGGTCTCCGGGTTGGGCGGCGGTTGGCCGTACAAGGTGAAGCGCGGTCCCGTGGTCCACACGTTCGACTGGGACACCGGCATCGCCTACGACATGACCCAGTGCCAGGAGGACGAGCACGGGGACACCAAGCACCGGGACGGCGACGTGCTGTACGTCCCGAGCGAAGGCGTGGTCGGGATCATGGTCAAGGCGTGGCCGACCGCCGTCACCGACGCGCACGGCGCGTTCCACAAGCTCGCCGAACCCCACGCCTGGACCGAGTACGAGGGTGGCATCTACGCCGAGTCGTACCGCATGGCGCTGGACACCATCGCGCAGATGCAGCGCGACCAGGCCGCCGCAGCCGAGCAGGCCGCGCCCTCCCTGTTCCCCGAGATCACCCCTCCGGCCAAGCCCGCGATCGCGGACACCGGCCGAGGCGAACTGACGTTGTTCGGACTGGTCCTGGGTGAGGGCACCCCGGAGACCGGGTTCGCACTGTTGGTCTGACCAGCCAGCCACCGGCGCGGCGGACCCGACCAGGTCCGCCGCGCCACCCGCCAGCCATCCCGCACCACACCACACCGAAGGACACGAGATGACCGAGCACCGCAACCCCACCAGCGAGCCCCAGGTCGGCGAAGCCCTCGACCAGCTGTACGCCACCGGGTTCTCACCGGCCGACCTGATCGACCTGGTCGAGACGATCACCAGCGCACGCACCCGCAACACCGGCTGCGACGTCCACGTGACCGTGGTCGACCGGGGGAACCCGGAGGAGATGCCGGAGTGGTCCACCATCCGCGTGCAGCCCGCCCCGAACCACGTGAACCTCGCGGTGGTCCAGCAGCCCGGTCGCACGCTCGGCGACCAGCTCCCCGACCGCGACGCCCTGGCCGAGTGGATCGGCGACGCACGCGAAGCGGTGATCGAGTACGACCGCGCCTGCGACGGTGCCAGCGGCGACGAGGAAGCCGAGCGGGCCGGCGAGCTGCGCGACAAGGTGGAGCAGGTGGTCGGATGGTTCGAGCGGCTGACCGCCGAGCGCGACGCGCACGACACGGACTGCGGCGAGCAGGACGAGCGGGTGACCCTGAGCGCCAGCGACCTGATCGACTGGGCCGACGACGCGCAGCGCCTGATGGCCGACCACACCTCGTCGCTGACCGGCGGATTGTCCGAGTGGGAGGACTACGCACGGAAGGCTGTCAACCAGCACATCGGGCGCATGGTGGACCTGATCGAGAGCGCAACCGGCGTCAACGTGGCCGAAGCGACCGCAGACGAGAGCTGACCCGCACGACCCCCGCCCGGTCCCCGTGCAGCCCAGCGGCAGCACGGGGACCGACGCATGTCCGGACAAAGCCCCTGGTCGGCCGCTCACCGGCCTGCCAGGTCGACCGGCGTTGGCACACCCGTCGACGGGTGCAGGTCCGTCAGCGGGGCAGCAGGACGGCAAGGGCGCCGCGCGCGGACCGGCCTTCCATTAGGGACGTGCCGACATCGGGGGGTTTGCCCTGCCGTGCGATGTGGCGTAGCGTTTCGGATGTCAGCAACACAGACCGGAGGTAAGCACCCATGAGCACCGCCACCCGCACCAGCCGGCCCGACGCGCCGACCATCGGCGAACTCTCCGAGATGCTGCGCAACCTGCGGCGAGAGACGTTCAACGGCCAGGCCAGCGCTTCGCACCGCGCCGACCTGGTCGCCAGGCAGGTCCGGATCCTGCGGAAGATGGCGACGGTCTGCGAGGCCGTGCGCCGTGTCGTCGTGCGCGACCTGGCGTTGGAGGTCTCCGACGAGGCGTCCGTGTCGCTCTGCGGCCTGGCCGCCCTGTGGGTCGCCGAGGAGTACGGCACCCGCTGAACAGTGCCGCGCAGGTCCGGTCGAACTGACCGGACCTGCGCGTTTCGCACTCCAAGATCGCGGTTTGATCTGCTTGAAAGCATGGCGTAGTGTTTCGTGTGTCAGCAACACACACCGGAGGTAGCCCGTGCGCCACCAGCGCCCGCAGCCCAGTCAGGCCGCACCGTTCCACTACGCCCCGCTCCCGCCGCTCAGCCCGCGGCCGGCCAGGCGATCCACCGCGAGCCGGGTTCTCCTGGCCGTGCTGCTCGGACCGATCGCACTCTGTGCCGTGTTCGGCTTCGCCGCAGCGGTGGCCCAGTCCAGCGCGGCACCAGGTCCGGCGACCCAGGTTTCACCGCCGGTGGTGGTGGTCGTCATCCAGTCGCCATCGGTGGACGTCGCGCCGCCCGCTCCGGTGGACGTCGCGCCGCCCGCTCCGGTGGACGTCGCGCCGCCCGCTCCGGTGGACGTTGACGCTCGCCTGCTCGACCGGCCGCAGCCCGGCCGGTACCCGATCCCGAACCCCTGATCGACTCTCCCGAACGGAGCATCACGTGTTCACCGCTGTGTACGGCAAGTTCAACGCCAAGGGCGACTTCTACCGGCCGCTGATCCTGGAGGTGTGGGACGCCCAGGCCGGTCCCGACCTGAGCGGCGCCTGGGTCGAGCGGTCGGAAGGCTGGTCGATGGGGTGGCTCGCCGAGCAGGTCGCCGAGCTGGCGGGCGTCCACCCGATGTTGCGCCTGGTCAACTGGAAGGGCGAGGAGGTCGAAGCCACGGACACCGCCTGCTACCGGGTGCCGGCGCGGCCGGTCGAGCCGCGCCGGGATGGCGAGGACGAGCGCGCCTACCGGTCGCGCGTCATCGCCGCCACGCTGCCCGATGACGTCCTGCTCCGGGAGCTGGAGACGCCTCACCACGGCCTCGATGACGAGCACGCGGTCCGCGTCTACCTGGCGACCCTGCTGTCCGAGGTGGAGCGCCGCTGGCCGGTGGTGGACGAGGCGACGTTGCTGTGGACGGCCGGCCAGCCGCAGGAGAGCGGAGTGGAGCAGAGCCGGTACGTGACGGCCGTGGTCTCCCTGGCCCGGAAGCACCTGGCCAACCGCTGACGCGTCCAGCACGACGAAGCCCCCCACCGGTGACCGGTCGGGGGCTTCGTCGTGCTGGTGGCCGGACGATGGGGGAGGGGTGGCGTGCACCCCGGTTAACGTGCACAGACGGGCGGATCTTGGCTTCCGATAAGTCAACATTATCGGAAGCCAAGATCACCCTGTTGACACCGTCATGACTGGTGCGTAACGTATCCGGTGTCAGCAACACACACCGGAAGGAGCGCCCCATGAAGCGCATCACCCGCACGATCGTCCAGGCGGCCGCCGCCGTCATCGCCCTGGTGGCATTCACCGCACCCTCGGCGGACACGGCCGGCACCACCGACCGGACCGTGACGGCAACCGCCGTCGACAGCAGCGCCGTCGTCCTGCACGTCACCGCCCCCCGGCCCGCCGAGGTCAGCCTGGCCGAGCACCACGCCGCACGGCTGGCCAACCTGATCGCCGGCGACCGCACCGACGACGACGTGGACTTCGACTGCGCCAAGCACGGCAACCGGGTCTGCGGCGTCGTGCCGCTGCGCGCGGCCTGACCGCGCCCCGGTGGCGGGTGTTCGGCAACCGTGCCGAGCGCCCGCCACCCGCGCACCCCGACCCCTTCGGCCGCACCAGCCAGACGGAGCCAACCCATGATCACGATGCCGACCGAAGCCCCGCCCGCACCGGTGAACACCCTCCTGCGCGAACTGAGCGCGAGCCTGCGGAAGCGCGACCTCCAAGACCTCTGCGACACGCTCGAACTGCTCCAGCGCCGAGCCTGCGACCACCGCGAGCGGGAGACCTACGCGGTGCGGTGCGCCGAGCTGTGCCAGCTCAGCCCCGGCCTGCGCCTGTACCACGGCGCGCTGATCCGGGAGCTGGAGGACCGCCAGCCCGACGTGGTCCGGCACATCGCCGCCACGAGTCACCGCCGAGGCGGTGGCCTACTCCACACCTACGTGTCGCAGCTGGTCGGCGACATCTACGACTTCAACCACGACTTCGAGGACGGACCGTTCGGGATCGGCGACACCGACCGCTGATCGCGGCGACCGGGCTGCCCGCGCAGGGTGGCCCGGTTGCTCGTCCGGTCGGTCATCGTCGCAGGTCCGCGAACTGACCACCCGAACGGCCAACGGGCCGGACACCCCACCACGGGTGTCCGGCCCGTTCTCGTCGCGCCCCCGACCGGCACGGCGCGGCCGGACCGTAGCCGACCGGCACGCCACCCTCCGGCGCTTCCGCCGTGCGGCGCCCTGAATCGCCGCAGCCGCGGCTGACCGCCGACCCGCACGTCCGACACCGGCCACACCGCCCAGACCCGCCAGCGGGGCAGCAGGACGGCCGAACGGTGGCGTGCCGGCCGCGCACCATCCACCCCTGCGCAGCGCCGCACGCGGTGCTGCCGGAAGGAGGGAAGCGCCGATGTCCGGACGTCCACACGAACGCAGCCGCTCCGAGCGTCGGCGAAGCGGCACGCGCGACGTCCTCCACTCGGCACATTCCGGCAGGCCAACCCACGGTTGCCGCCTCACCGGCTACACGCGTAATGTCTTCTGGGTCAGCAACACAAGTTCACCTGCGGAGGCATCCCCCATGCCCGCACCACTTCCCCCTGCCCACATCCCCCAACCCCCGGCCAAGCCGCTCGACCACTTCGGCCGCACCGACTGGACCACCTACTGGACCTGGGCGGCACACCGCCTCCGCGAACGCGCCGACCTCCTCGCCGCCCGCCACTGGAGCCCCGAGCAGGTCGCCGAGCTGCGCGACCACGCGGCCGAGTTCGAGAGCTGGGCCGAATGACGTCCAACGCCTCCGCCCGGACATGGCTCGCTTCCTGCCGCCGCTGCGCCTGGCACGTCGTCTCGTGGCGGAAGGAATGGGCGCAACAGGCCCGCGACGACCACCGCCGAGCGCACGCCGTCGACCCCGTCCAGGCGCACCGCGACCGCTACCGCTACCGAGGACGGCTCAACGCCAGCCAGACCCTGCTGCTCGACCTGGCCGCCAGCGGCGCCCTCGCGTGTCACTTCACCCGCGAGTTCACCCTGGACACCGACCTCGGCGGGAGCTGGTACCCCAACCACCTGCCGCACGGCCTCGGCCACTGGATCCCCGGCCTGGTCGACGCCGGCCTCCTGCGCATCCGCCCGACGTGGCGCACCTCCGGCCTCTACGTGCCGACCGCCGCAGCACGCCGAGCAGTGGGGGAGCGCCGGTGAACACCCTGTGCGTCCCCGAGACGCCCGCCAGCCGACGCCCGTACTTCTACCTCGGCACGCACCGCGCCCGACACCTGGAGCAGTCGCCCGTCCCGCTGTTCGTGCCCGTCCAGGCCCTGCTGCGCTACCAGCGGCACGGCCACCAGCACATGCCGAAGGCGAGGGTCAACTACGCCCTCGACTCCGGCGGCTACTCCCACATCGCCAAGTACGGCGAGTGGACGATCAGCCCCGAGGAGTACGGCGGCGCGGTCTACCGGTTCATGGAGTACGTCGGCTATCCGCCGGACTTCGCGGCACCGCAGGACTTCATGTGCGAGCCGGAGATCATCCGCAAGACCGGCCTCACCGTCCACCTCCACCAGGAGCTGACGGTCGACTCGGTGCTGTACCTGCGGCACGAGTTCCCCCACGCACCGTGGATCCCCGTGCTGCAGGGCTACCGGCTTGACGACTACCTGCTCCACGTCGAGATGTACCGGCAAGCAGGCATCAACCTGACCGCCGAACCGCTGGTCGGCCTGGGCTCGGTGTGCCGACGCCAGTCGACCGCCGAGATCGGCGCGATCGTCACCGTGCTGCACGCGATGGGCATCCGCCTGCACGGCTTCGGCGTGAAGAAGCAGGGCCTCGCCCGCTACGGCCACCTGCTCGCCTCCTCGGATTCGCTCGCCTGGTCCTACACCGCACGGCGGGAGAAGATCCGGCTGGACGGCTGCGACCACCGGCTGTGCAACAACTGCCTGCGGTACGCCCTCCAGTGGCGAGCCGACACCCTCGCCGTGTTCGACCAGCCCGCACCGCAGACGTTCCAGCAAGGCTTGGCGCTCGACTTCGGCACCGGCTCCACCAGCGACCGCGCCGAACAGCGCCAGCCGCGGCTGCCCATGCCCAAGCCGCACGACCGGGGCATCCTCGACCAGATGACGCTCACCTTCACCGCCTGACCGGCAAGAGGAATCCGCCATGACGCCAACACCACGCTCGATGCTCGACCACAAGCGGTGGGCCGCCGAGCTCACCGAGACCCTGCCCGTGGTCGCCACCACCATCGCCCCCGACACCCTCGCCGTCCTGGACGCCGTGCTGGCCAAGCGGTTCGGCCGTGAGGTCGCCGACGACGTCTTGCGCACCGTCGACCGGGCGATCGCCTCGGGCAGCGGCAAGCGGTAGTCCCGCGAAACGCGAACCGGCTCCGAGCCGCCATCTGCTCGGAGCCGGTCGCCACCACGTCGTCACCGTTCACGCGGCGTGCTGCCCATTCGGGCTGTTGAAAGCCTCGCCCCTGTGGGCGCTGGTCGTACTTCTCCGGGTTCCCCGCCGAAGCGGGGCATCTGCGGGCCAAGCTACCGGCGCGGCGCGTTCCTCACCAGAACGGCGGCGGAGGCGGCACCACAGGCCCAGGTGCCCGCCGACTGCGCCGCCCGTGGGTGATCGCCATGCCGATCCACACCGGCAGCCACAGCCCGCACGAAGCGACCGTGATCAGCCCGTGCAGCAGGTGATTCACAGGCTCCTGCTGCCGCTGCTGCGCAACCGGGTAGTAGCCCGGTGGCGGCTGCTGGCCGTACGGCTGCGGCGGGTACGGGCCAGGCGGGGGAGCGGCGCCCTGCGGGAACTGCTGGCCGTAGGGCCACCCCGGCGGCTGGTTCGGACCGGACACGCACTCTCCCGGAAGTAGTGGTCGTTCCTGATGGTGTCGCCGCTCGCGCGGAGATCGTTAGCTGCGCACGACATCGGCCCCGTAGCTCGCGCTACGGGGCCGACCGGGCGTACACCGCGCCGGAGCGGTGCGCTACGCCCATGCTGGGCATCACCCTGCGGCGACGCACCCGTGACGTGGGAGAACTGGCGCTGAATCCCGCCCCTGCGGGGCCAGGGGCGGGTGACCGCACGCTACCCGGATCGACCGGCAGGCCGTAGTCATCTTCACCCGCACGGCCCAACGGTCGACGTGCTCGCCGTGCCGGAAACGACTCCGGCCCCGAGCCGCTGGGAAGGTCGCGACTCGGGGCCGAAGCGGGGTGGCCCGCCGCCAAGTGGAACCACCCGGAGACCGGAATGGCATCCGGTGCACGGAAGCTACCCGGCGACCACGTCAGGTCGGCGGATCGACCGGCACCAGCTCGCCGCTCTCCGTCTCCCTGACCAGCGACTCGGACGCGGGCACCCATCCTCGGCCGCACAGCTCGCAGTGGTACAGCCGCTGCTGCCGTCCTGGATGCCAGCTGTACTGGACGTCGCCCGCAGCAAGCACGGCGCGGCAGAACGGACACTCGGTCGGGCAGACCTCCCGGAGCCCGCCGGACCGGGTGATCACCCGCACCAGCACGCCGTGCTCCGCGACCGCGCCCCCGTCGTCAGCGAACATCGTCACAGCCGCGCGCCCGCCGTTGCCGTGCCCGGCGTGCGGGAGTCCACCAGCCGCCCGACGTCGCCCGCGTTCACGCGTCCACCGGCTCGACCAGCTCGGACGGGAGGACGACGTGCGCTATCACGCTGTCGATCTCCACCTCGTACCACCCTGGACCGTCGGTCGTGTAGCTGTTGCCCCACTTGGCCATCCGCACCTTGCCGTACCTGGCGTTGGCCTCGCCGAGGAGCTTGGCGAACACGCGGACGCGCTTTCCCGGCAGGATCCCGTGACCGTGGGCGGTGATCAGCACCGCGTCCAGCGCGGTCGCGGCGTACACGCTCGGCCAGTCGGCCGGCAGCTTGTCGTGCCAGTAGCCGCTGTCGCCGACCACCTTCTCGGGCCACAGCAACATGCGGGACAGGCGTTCCATGTCCGGGTAGCCCTTGGCGGCGGCTGCGTGGATCTGCGCCGTCAACACGCCCCGGTCCTTGTCCCACAGCTTCCGGGCCGCGAAGTCCAGCTCCAGGTGCGCGCGGTCGTCGGCCTTCGGGTCGGCGTCGAGCGGCACCAGCCGGGGGTTGTTCGCCGCCGCGACCCGGTAGAGAAACATGATCTCCGCCCGCTTCGGGTGACGCGGTCCGTGTCCGGCAGGGCCTCGACCGTTCTGGGCGAGCAGCCGCGGCTGGTAGCGGTTCACGATCTCGCGGCTCCGGTTGTCCAGGTGCCGCTCGATGTCGCGGGCCAGCCGCCCGTGCTCGTCGCGCCCGTACTGCTGGTCGCCGTTCTCCTGCTGCTCGCGCAAGTGGACGTCGGCGGGTGCCGGCTCGCCCTCGGGGGTGCCGGTCTGCGTGCGCCACCAGTCGGTGGGCACGGCCACGAACGCGTCGCGGCCGTAGGTGGTCACCGGCACGTGCGCGCCGGAGCGGCCGATGGCGTGCGCGTACGTCGCCTGGTTGGTCCGGAACCTGTCGGCCGGCACCGGCTCGTGGACGCGGACGCCGTTCGTCTCGGCGATGTTCGGGGAAGGCATTGGACAACCTTACGAACCTTACGAAACCGCAGGCAGACCGCTATCGGGTGAATCTCCGCCACTGGGGCCGCACTCCTGCGGCCGGAGCGAGAACGATCATCAAGAACTTCTGTAAGGTCCGCTTGTGGCCCGACCTCGCAAGAACCGTCCACCCCGCGTCACCGAGTGGCAGGCGAACCAGGCAGCCGTCACCATCCGGACCGGCCGCCTGAAGGTCGACCCGACCGGCGCGGCGAAGGCGCTGCACGACCACGACCGGCTCGACGCCGACGAGCTCGCCGACGTCGTCCGCTGGTGCGACGAGAACCCGCCGCACGGCCTGGACCGCGACGCGCTGGTGGCCGAGCTGCAAGCACGTGCGGTCCTCGTCGCCTACGTGGGCCAGCGCATCGAGCAGGAGCAGCGGCGGCACCAGCGCAGCCTCCTGCGCCTGCTGGAGGACGGCCACGTGGCATGGCGTGGTCACCGGATCTGGGCGGGCCAGTACGTCGGGCCGCTCGGCCTGACCGCGCAGAACGCCTGGACCACGCGGGACACGCTGTCGCGCCGGTTCAGCCAGGCCGACGACGGCCGCCCCGTGCCCGCCGATGCCGCCCGCTGGCTGACCGCGCACCGGGACGAGGTGGCCGAGGTGGGAGAGCTGCTGGTCGACCAGGCCCCCGACGTGCTCCACACCGTCGCCGACGTCGACGCGCGGACCCGACTCCGCGAGGCGATCGAGGACGTCGGCGAAGCGCTGGCGCCGCTGCCCGACATCACGTTCGCCGAGCTGGTGTTCACCGCGCTGCGCCGATGGTGGGACGCCGACCCGGCGGAGACCGCAGACCCGATCCTGCGCGACCTGGCCAGCCGCGGCCGGACGCTGCACGCCAGCTACACCGACCTGGAGGCGTCGGGACGATGAGCAAGGCACAGCGGACGTGGGACGAGCTGAACCAGCGTCAACGCCTCTATCTGACGACCATCCTCGAACTTGACCAGCAGGCCGAGGCCGACGTCAAGCGCATGTCGGCGAAGAGGATGCGCACGCCGCCGGCGTCGGAGTGGCGGCAGATCACCTACGACATCAAGCTCCCGAAGGAGATCGTCGGCTACAGCTCCGTGCAGGTGGTGTTGCGCGCACGGGGCGAGCACGACCCCGGCTCCGGGCCGACTCTGGCCGCGCTGCGCCGCCGGGAGCTGGTGGTCGTCACCTACGACCAGATCCACGTCGCGGGGTTCGGCATGGTCGACCGGATCCGGGTACGGCTGACCGCCGCCGGCCGCGCCGCTGCCCGGTACGGCACCGGCGTGATCACCCCGGCGCAGGCACCGAAGGGGCTGATGTCGCGGTGGTCGCTGATCGCCCTGGCCCGGCTGTATGAGGCGGGGGAGAACGGGCTGGCCAACGAGACCACCTGGGACCGCTCCGACGCCGCGCCGTCGTGGAACACGCTGCTGCGCCTGCGTGACCGCAGGGACGGCCCCCTCATCGAGAGCTTCGTCGCCGACCGGGCCGACCAGGGCCTGCACCAGCTCCGGCAGCACCGCGTGCGCTGCTCCCCGCTGGGCCGGCTGCACTTCGAGCTGCACCGCGCCTGCTACGCCGAGCTGTACCCGGACGTCGACCTGCCCGCCGCCCAGGAGGTGGAGGGCGCGCACACCGGGCTGGTCGACCACCGCGCGCCACGGCCGAAGCACCTGGTCCGCGACACCGACCTGCGCCTGCTGCTGCGGCTGGCCGAGCTGGAGGAGACCGACCGCAGCTACCTGCGCATGGTGATCACCGAGGAGTTCGAGCGCTGGCGCTACGAGATCCCCGGCTGGGTCGCCGCGATCCCGGCAGGCCTGCTGCTGTGGCAGGTGAAGGATCTGGTCCGCAGCAAGACGGCCGTCGACCGGCTCGCCGGCCACCCTGACGGGCCGCTGGTCGAGCAGGTCGACGTCTACGTGGGGGAGCGGCCACACCAGGACGCCACCACGATGCCGATGGTCGTGCTCACCGAGCAGGGCCGTACCCACCTGCGTGACCGCCGCGCCGACTACGAACGCGCCTACCCGGAGCTGTTCCCGTCCACGGCCGAGGTTCCGTAGGACGCGGCTCGTGACGTGATCACGCTGCCTCCGGCAGCCCGTCGACGTGCAGCGCGAGCGCGGCTCCGATGTGGCGGGTGTAGGCGGGCGGGATCGCCTCGGCCAACTCCTCCTTGTCGTCGGTCCAGTCGATCCCCATTGCCGCCTGCCAGTCCGCCGCCGAGCCCTTGCCGCCGCCATCGCCGTACGGCGCGACCATGTCGCCCTCGTAGCGGACGCCGTGCCGCCACCCGGCCACCCGATGCCCCGCGTGCAGCTCGGACTGCTTGTGCGCCAGGTTCGGCATCGACCAGCCGCCCAGCTCGAACTGCCGGTGCCGGAACACCTTCAGCCCGAAGTGCAGGCCGCACAGCATGACGTCCTTGCGCATCTTGGCGCGGCTCGGGAACGGCTGCTCGATCACGTACGGCCGGCCGACGATCAGCAACGCGGCCCGCGTCGCGGCGATCCACGACGTGTGGTTCCCGGCGAGGTGCTGGTTCGTTCCCAGGGTGAGCGTGCAGTCCGCCTGGCACGGTGGTGAAGCGTGCACCGCGTCGTACTCGTGGCCGTGCTCCAGCAGGTACTCGATCGCGTCGCCTTGGACGAACCGGTCGCCGGCGTAGCGGGGCTGCCTCACGACGTCGACCCCGTCGACCTCCCACCCGGCGAGTTGGTAGCCGCGGGCTGCACCTCCGGCGCAGCAGTAGAGGTCGAGCATCCGGCGACGCCTCACGGCTGGTCCGACGTGCGCCGTGCCCGGTACGCCGGGTGCTCCGTCCACGGGACGCACGCGCCGGTGTGCCACGGCTGGTGGATGCAGCGCCACCCGGCGCCCTCGGGTCCGGGGCACGGTGTCGCGCCTTCGCCGGTGGCGAGGTCGACGGTCAGGGACTGCGGTTGAGGGTCGCGCGCGGCGCGCAGGATGCGGCGCTCCCTCACGCCGAACGCCTCGGCCCGCTCCAGCGCCAGCCGCGCCTCGCGCCTCACGCTCTCCGGGACTTCCTCCGCGTCGGTCACGGGCGGCAGGTTGCCACGTCAGCACGACAGGGCGCCGCTCACTGGTCTACGGCCACCGCGCGGCGGGTGCCGGTGGAGCCCGCCCTTGTCGACGTCGCGGTTCTCGACCTCGACCCGCCACCCTCGGCAGCGGCCGAGGTGGGCCACCTGCTCGGCGATGACGACCGAGCGGTGCCGACCGCCCACGCAGGAGATCGCCACGGTGTACTGCCGCCGTCCAGCTTCACGAACACGGCGATCAGGGGAGTCCGCACTTCTGCGGGCGGACATCGTTGTGGGACAACGGGTTCACCCGTTCGCGCCTAGGTGCCTCCCCTCATAATCTGTATTATGAGGGGAGAACATCCACTTGATTCCGGAGGTAGTCCGATGACGAAGAAGCCCACGCCCGCCCAGCTCCGCGAGATCCACCTGCGGGACCAGCACGAGGCGCGCGTCCGCAGCAACGAGGACGCCGTGCTGGCGAAGGCCCGCAAGCTCGACCCGAACGACAAGAGCGAGGACGCCGAGTACATCCGCGAGGTGGCCGGCGACATCCAGGACCACCGCGACTCGGAAGCGCAGCGCGGCTGATCCACAACGGGCAGGGGTCGACGCTGCAACCGTCGACCCCTGCCCCGCTGCACGTTGCACAACCAATCCCTGATTCCCGCCCGCAAGGAGCCAGACCCCATGACCGCCCAGCCCGACACCGACGCGGACCGGTACGGCGACGCCACGTCGCTGCCCTACTGCGTGACGATCACCAAGCCCGGCCTGCCGACCGTCCACCTTGGCTACCCCTTCAAGTTCCAGGTCGAGATGGTGGCCCGAAAGCTGGAGATGGACCAGGGCACCGCCCGCCCCGCCGGCACCACGTTCGCCTTCGGCCCGACCCCGGCCGACATCCGCCCCCTCAGCCCGATCGACACCGCCGAGGCGGCGGCGGTCGAGATCATGCGCGAACCCGACGACCTCGACCTCCGATACCCCGACACCTGGTCACGCGTGAGTGCCCAGCACGTCGACCACGACGCCCGGCAGATCTGGCGTGCGGCCCTGGGCATGACGGAGGGGCCGGAGAGCGACGACCAGGAACCGGCGCGCACCCCCGACGTCAGCTTCCCCATCAGCCGCCCCGGCACCGGCTACGACCCCATCGAGCGCACCGTGTGGGACGCGGTGTCCCAGGCGGTCACCGCCGTGAACATCAAGGCCGCCATCGCCTCCGGCAGCGCCGACGTCGTCGCCGACCTCGTGGAGCGGGCGGTGCGCGCCGCGTTCGGCGCGCGGTGGGTGGCCCGCCCCGGCACGGTCGCGAAGGAGCTGCACGCGCTGGACGCGGCGGACGTCGCCGTCGACGCCGCCGAAGCGCTCGACGGCTTCCCCGACTTCGGCCTCGTCACCTACTCGGCCGACCCGCACAAGGACGGCTTCACCGTCACCGCCCGGCCGCTCGACGGCCTGGGGCAGCGCCGGTTCGAGTTCGAGGTCCGCGAGCTGTGAAGTCCTACAAGGACGAGCACAGCAACTGCATCGGCTTCGGGCCGATCAGCGGCCTGTCCGGCGTGGCCGAGGAGCTGATGTTGACCCTCGGCCACGACCCGGACGACCACCCCGAGCTCAGGGCCGAGCTGGAGCAGGCCATCGGCGAGGAAACGCTGAACCTCGGCCGCCAGATCCTCGCCGAGCACGGCCTGGTCGTCCGTGACTAGTTCCCGATCCATCCACTGCTGCACCAGTGAACGGAGCACCATGCCCACCCATCCCCGCGACAGCGGCGCCGACCCGTTCGGCGACCCGCTCCCCCAGCTCGCGCTGGAGGTCCGCAAGGCCGAGGACGAGATGATCAGCGTGGACGACTCGGCGATGTCCCCCGCCGAGGAGTGCGCCGCCTGCCCCGACCCGATCAGGAACGGCGAGTTCGTCGCCCGCATCGACCGCCAGTGGCTGCACGTCGACTGCGCGGAGAAGAAGCTCGACGCCCAGACCGAGCGGGAGCAGTGGCTGACCCTCGCCACCCACATCGCGTACACCCCGTCCAAGTACCCGGCCGCCGTCGTGCGCCGCGTGCTGCGCATCCTCCTGAAGTACGTGGCCGAGCGCGGGCGCACGCCGCTGGGCTCCCCGAAGCCCGGTACCACGCGCCTGCGCGCGACCAAGGTCACCGCCGACCGCGCCGAGATGCAGGTGTCCGTCCGCGCCGCGAACGGCGACACGCGGGCCTACGTCCGCGAGCACGGCGCGAAAGGCGGCGTCAAGGAGATCGGCCTGATCCTCAGCGACAACGACCGCCGCGCGCTCATCGCCGCGCTGGGCGGCACCAGCACCGGACCGGAGGTCAACCCCTCATGATCACGTCACCTCTGCCCGACGTCCACGCCGACGCCGTGGCGTTGACCGTGTTCCGCGCGCTGCCCGATGGCGAGACCGGCCGCCAGTACACGATCGCCGAGGCCGACTCCGGCCGCGACGCGATCGTCCGTTCGATCCGCAGCGCCGCGGCCGTGGGGTTCATCGCGGCCGCGGGCACCACCGGCGCGTACGCGGTGCTCGACGTCCTGAACCACGACGAGGACATCGTCCAGGACTTCGCCATCCCCACGCGGGCCGCGTTCGAGTGGTGGGCGCGCAAGCTGCACCTCTCCGTCGAACCCCCGGCGCCCTGGTTCGGCCGGATGCTGATGTGGCGGCGTGCGCAGCCCAGCGGCTGGGCGGTCGAGGTCGACGGCCGCGTGCACCGGCTGGTCCGTGTTCACGGGTCGAACAGCATGGACGCCTTCCAGGTCAGCCATCCGGGCTGGTACTTCATGGACCACCCGGACAAGCCCGAACCGCACCCGGCGGACCCGATCGGCCCCTTCGTGGCGGAGGTGCTGAGCGAGGCCAAGGAGCGCGCTGAGGCGTGGCTGCTGGTCGGCGAGGCGGACCGGCGGCTGGCCGAGGACTCCCCGGACTTCTTGTGGGTGTTCGAAGGCAACGGCGCGGTGATCGGCGACGCCTTCAACGCCTCCCCCAACCCCGACCAGGGCCGGGTCGACGTCCACAAGGTCGACGTGCAGCGCGGGAGCCGCGGTGTGCTGGTCGGCTCGATCACTCCGCGCTTCGAAGCGGTCACCGGCATGGTCCTGACCTGGACGCCGCACCGCTTCGGCCGGCCGGTCATGGAGCCGTGCACGAGCTGGCACGCCGCCGTGCGTGCCCTGGTGCGGGAGCTGGACGACCGCGCCCCGCACACCAACCTCGGCGCGATGGACGACGAGGAGTGGCCGTGACGGGCCGCAAGGACGCCGTCGAGGCGTGGAACGCCCTCAACAAGAGGCAGCAGGTGTACCTGGAGCACATCTACTACGCCGACCAGGACGCCGAGCACGAGGCCCGGTCCGGCGACTGGATGCGGATGCGTCCCGGACCGGCCGCCGAGTGGCGGTGGGTGCCCTACTCGCAGGAGAACAGCGTCGAGGACACCCCGATCCAGCGCGGGCTCCGCAGCCGCGGGGAGCTGGACGTCGGCGCGGGCCGGACCCTGGGCGCGCTCGAACGGCGCGACCTGATCGAGATCAAGGACGAGCCGTTCGCCACGCCGTTCGGTGTCCGGAACCTGGTGATGGTCAAGCTCACCACCTTGGGCCGGGCGACCGCGCGGGCCGGCCTGGGCCACGTCGCGCCGAAGAAGAAGCCGGCCGGGATGCTGCCGGACTGGGCGTGGGAGACGCTGGGCCGGCTCTACGCGGCCGGAGACCAGGGTCTCGGCTGGAACCTGCCGTGGAACAAGGGTGTGTCGAACAAGGCGCACGACGTCCTGATCGGCCGTCCGGACGGGCCGTACCTGGCCGGCGACCGCTACGGCCGCCGGACGATCACGGCGCGCGGCATCCACCACTTCGAGGTGCACCACGCCTGCTACTCGGCGCTCTACCCCGAGGCCAAGGTGCCGGAGCCGCGGCCGAACCCGTACGCCCACGACGGGCTCGCGGGACACCGCCGCCCGCTGCCCGCCGACCTGCTCGACGCGCCGACGTTCCGACTGCTCGCGCACCTGGTGATGCTGCACGCCACCGGCAACGACGCCCAACGGCGCTCGATCGTCGCCGAGTACGTCCGCCACGACCTGCCCGTGCCGGACGAGGTGGCGTCGCTGCCGCCGTGCCTGCGCAGGGCTGACATCGGCAGGGCGCAGGGCAAGCCGACCGCGGGCAGCATCGACACGCTCCTCGGGCACCCGGACGGGCCGCTCGTGCAGGCGTTCGACGTCCTGGTCTACCCGCGTCACGACATCCGCAGCGAGATGTTCGCCGTGACCGACGCGGGCCTGGCGCACTATGCCGCCAACCTGGAGCGCTACCGGCGCCACCTGCCCGACGTCCCCGCCTACGACCCGTCGACCTGACCGAGGAGCCCCGATGCTTCGCAGACTGTTCGCCGCCCGCAGGCGGTCCCGCCCGCCGGTCGTGGTCGACATGCGCACCCTGCGCAACGTCTCGTCCGACTACACCTACTTCATCGAGTTGGGCGACTTCCGCAACGCGCACCTGTGCGCGCTGATGATCACGAAGTGGACCCAGATGGAGCGGCGGCACGGCAGCGCCCGCCGCAAGCGGCGCCTGACCGAGCTGTACGAGTCGTGGCGCAGCATCGCGGACGAGGTCAACCCCGCGGCCGAGTTCCACCAGGACTAGCCGCACCGCGGCCGACAACCTGATTCCCCCGATCACGAGAGGAGGAGAGGATGCCCACCACGCTCTGCACGGCGTTCGGCATCATCCCCGCCAACGCTCGACCGCCCACCGCCCGCAGGGCCGGGCGATGACGGCCATGAAGGACCGTCCGCGCACCGACGACGCCGAGGTGTGCCCGGAGTGCGACCAGCGGCTGCTCGCCGAGGTGCGCGACGGCCGGCCCGTCGACTTCCCCACCGACGAGCAGGGCCGCCGGGTGCACTTCACCTGCATCAACCGCCCGTTCACGTGGCGGTGGAGCCCCCAGAAGTGCGTCGCCTGGCTGGAGGCGTACTGGGCCGAGAAGGACGCGGCGGCCCGCGCCGAGCTGGACCGCCGCAACGCCAACACCGAGGTCGACCAGCTCGACCTGCTCAACCCCGAGGAGACCTGACGTGCGTCCCGCAACCGTCATCGGCCTGGTCGTCGGCGTCGCGCTCATCGGCGTGGCCGTCAACGACTCCATGACCCCGAGCCCGCGGGACACGCGGCCGTGGATCGTGAAGACCACCCCGCTGCACAAGGGCCACGTGGGAGGCCCCGGCCACATGGAGTGCGTGCTGGTGGACGCGGACGGCATTCCCGTGGAATCCAAGCTCGTCCCGCTCGCCAACGTCCCGAACTACGCGGACCTGTACGCCGGCGACCCCTGCCCGTCCGCCTGACCAACCACCGAGGAGCACGACGAGATGACCGACGACAAGATCGACTTCGAGAGCTTCGACCCCGACGACTTCGTCAGCCAGTTCTGGCCGATGCCCGTCTTCAGCGAGGACCGGGTCAAGGCCGCCACGGGCACGGCCGCCGAGCTGATGCGGTGGAACTGCCACGCCCTGATCAACAGCCGCGACCGCGTCCTCCCCTACCCCAGCTCGGTGGGCACGGTGACCTCCCGACTCGCCTCGACCGCCTCGGGCATGAACCAGGTGCTCGGGTACCTGGCGGAGCGCATGGAGATCCTGGCCGAGGAGCCGGCGCTGTACGACGACCGCAACCCGCACTCGGAACGGCTCGCCCCCCAGCACGTTCCCGCCGAAACGGCCCAGAGCGCCGCCGCCAAGCTCCGTGAGGCCGCGGCGTTGGCGAACCAGCTCATGCGCGTGCTCGGCGAGGCGGGCGGCCACCTCGGACGGCTCGGCCTCAGGGAGTAGAACGTCGCGGGCCGGCCGGACCAACCTTGGTCCGGCCGGCCCGCTCTTTCCGACCGCACCAGCACGACCCGACACGAAGGAGCCCTTCCCATGCCACTCGACACCCCCGACCTGATCACCGCGCTGCGGCGGTGGACCGCCAACCAGGACTGGCACGTCTGGGCCGCGGTCGAATACCTGATCAGGCACGACCACTGGCTGCGGCGCCGCTCCTTCCTGGACGTCGCGGTCCGGGAGTACCCGGAGGACGGCGACGCGGCGATCCTGTGGCGGGAGGCACGGGAGGCGTTCGACGCCGGCGCGTTCGACAAGTCCAGCACGAACGAACGCGCGGTGCTCGACTTCGCCTTGGCGCTGGGCGGCAACCGGTACCGCACGTCGCAGATGGGCCACTTCAACAGCGCGGCGTTCGCCCGCGCGGCGCGCGACGCCGCCTACGGCCCCCCGATCGCCACGCCGGAAGCCGTCGCCGCCTCGCGGCTGTGGCGTGAGCTGGAGGACGTGGAGTCGATGACGAAGGTGGTCGCCGCGGTGCGGGCGACCCTGCGGTTCTGCGACGAGTTGGACGTCGCGCACACCAAGGCCGACGTCGACCCGGTCGCGTCGCAGCTCCGGGGGCGGATCGCGCACGCCCTCGGACTCCTGCCCGAGGCGTAGACGATGCACCGCCCCGACGACGAGGTGACGTCGATCCCGAGCACCGCGGACCTCCTCTCGACCGCCGCCTACGCGGGCGGCAACCGTGTGGCGCAGCTCCGCGACCTCTGCGTCCTGATCGGCGACCAACACGGACCCGTGCCGAGCCGGAACGCGCGCCTGGTGTGCTCCTCGTGCCGGGAACCGGGAGGCGGGAAGCACCCGTTCCCCTGCTCCACGTGGGTCGGCGCGGCGCGGATCATGGGCTGGAAGTTCCCCCGCCACCTGGTCGACCGTTCCGGCGCGGCCGTGCCCGCGGACCTGATCGCCGACGACGAGCCCGCCGCGGTGACCGGAGGAGAGACCCGATGACGGAGAACGCCGCCGAGCTGGAGCCCGTGCCCGGTGTCGTCACGCCGGTGCGCAACCCGGACGGCGAGCGGCGGTTCGCCGAACTCGAGCTGGTTCACGACTGGCTGGCCGAGGCGGCGGGCAACACCCGGTCGACCTACGCCGACGCGATCGGCTACCCGTTCCACCACACGTCGATCGGCAGGTGGCCGCCGCCGGCGGAAGCGTTCCGGGACACGCGCCTGCTGCGCAACGGCGCGACGTGGATCTCCTGGTGCATCGAGGAGGGCGTGCACCTGCTGGACGCCACCCGGAGCGACGTCGTGCGGTGGACCGAGGAACTGCGGGAGGCGCCGCATCCGGAGACCGGCGAGCTGCTGTCGCACGCCACCCGCGCGCACATGTTCACCGCGACGAACGCGTTCTACCGGTGGGCGGTCGAGGAGGATCACGCCGAGTCCAACCCGCTGGCGCTGGTCAACCGGAAGAAGCTGGAGGTCAACCAGCCGAAGAACCCCTCCCCCACGAGGTCGCTCGACACCGTGGAGATCGCCCGCCTTCAGTGGGCGGCCGACCACGACCCGGTGGAGTACGTGCGGCTGCGGTCCTCGGCGCTGGTCGCCGTGCTGTACCGGCTGGGAATGCGGGTGTCGGAACTGCTCAACGCCGACGTCGGCGACATCGTGATCATGCAGGGGGTCCGGGTTCTGCGGGTCACGCTGAAGGGCAACCGGGAGCACATCTACAAGATCCCGATCGACGTGTGGACGAGGCTGGAGCGCTACCTGGCGTCGCGGGGCGTCAGCACCGCGGTGGCGGTGCGCGGGCAGGAGGGCGGACGGCGGGAACCGCTGTTCATCACCCGCAACGGCACCCGGATGCTGCGGGGCGACACCACGGCGCTGATCCAGCGGCTCGCCGAGCTCGGCGGGGTCGAAGACCCCAAGTCGGTCACGCCGCACACCGCGCGGCACTCGCTGATCACCGCGTTGCGGCAGGCGGGTGTGCCCGACAAGGAGATCCAGCGCCTGGTGGGGCACCTCTACTCGTCCACCACCGACCGGTACGGCAAGCACGTGCTGGCGCTCGCCAACAGTCCGCTGGACGTGACCAACGAGCTGTTCGAGCAGGCGCTTGAAGAGGTTCAACGAGCGAAGGAGCGACAGACGTGACCGGAACGGACGGCATGGCCGATGGCGCTGAGGGGTTGACCGCCGACCAGGCACAGCAGGCGGAGACCATCATCAGGATGCTGCGTGAGTCCGCCCGCAACCAACCGGAGTCCACCGATCCCCTGCCGTCGTGGGTGCCGGACTTCGTGCAGGCTATGGGACCGAGGCTGACGGAGGCACTGGAGCAGCGGGACTCCGACCGAGCGTTGGCGATCCTGATGGTGCTCATGCGGGAGGTGCCCGGCGGGTTCCACGCGATGGCCAAGGCGATGGAGCAGGTGTTCCTGGGGTCGGACCTTCCGCCGCGCTGAACTTCCCCCCGGCCATGACCGAAGTGCCCCGTCACCACCAAGTCGTGACGGGGCACTTCGGCGTTACGGCGTCCAGTGGTCAGATGTCGAGCCATGTGCGGCGCGGGTTCAGTCGGACGGAGGAACGCCTGTCCGGCCGGAGCTGTCGGGGTCGGGCCGCATGATGCCCGCCATGAGTCGCCAGATGATCCACGACCGCACCGAGACCCACGTGAAGGCGTTGCCTGGGATGCGGGTGTGGCACAACGCCGGGTGCACTTCGTGGATCGACGTTCACGACGACGGCGGCTTCACGGTCGGTCACGCGGCGGACTGGCGGATCTTCACCACGCCGATCCCCTCGGAGCCGGGGCCTTCACGAGATCGCACCTTGCGCGTCGAGTTCACCGGGTGATCCAGTGCCGCGGGGGCTTCCCGCGCCGGAAGCCCCCGCCTGCCCTTCGGCCGGCTCCCGCCGGCGGTGCTTGCCCCGGTCGTGTCGGGACTGACGGATGGCTGGGCCGGCCATGAGCACGGCGAGTAGCGCGCACAGGGTGGCGAGCGCGGCCAGTAGGCCGTGAACCACCACAGTGGGGAAGGCCACATTAGGCAACCATTTGGCCGCGCCGAGTAGCGCCCAGAACGCGCTGAGGCAGGTCAAGAGAATAAGCAGCCAAAAGCCGACGCCATCCTGCCAGTTTTCGCGGTGACGCCACGGTTGGAACACCAGCAGGTCGAATGCCAGGCACAGCAGGCACGAGGTCAGGCCGACCGCTACGACCAGGTCCGATAGGTTCACGCGGCTCTCCATCCGTACGGGGAGCCGAAGGGTACGAGCAGGTGACGCCACCTGGGCCAGGCACGGGCATTCCACATCTGGAATCGCGTTTCAAAACTGTACGTAGCGGGATGTGACGTACAGGAGTGAAATAGTCGGGGGAGGAGCCACTGCACTGGCTCCCTCACTTCCGGAGGCGCACATGCTCGGCAACACCGAAGGGTCGTCGCAGTCACAGCACTATCCGGGCATGGAAGCTCCGGCGTTGCCCGAGCCGACCTCGGAAATGCGTCGAGGCGCGAACGCGCTCGGCGCGATGCTGATCGCCTACACCAACGCCGGGTTCACGCGGGCGGAGGCGTACGGCCTGGTTCAGATGATCCTTCACAACCAGGGGCACCACTGATGGCCGCGCCGAGGCCGGGGCCGAGGATGGCCGGACCGCGGCGGATGCTGACCGAGGAAGCGTTGGACCGCTGGCTGCACCGGATCCCCGACGCCTACCGCGCCTACCGGAACGACCCGCTGTACAACTCGCGGATCACCATGTGGCGGCACCTGCTCGCGACGGTGGAGATGGCGATGGAGGACAACGGGGTCGACATGGCCACGCGGGAGCGGGTCATCAACACGGCGATCTACGGTTCGCCCGACGTCGGCCAGGCCCTCGAACGCCTGGCTACGGCGGACGCGGAGGACGCGGCGGCGGGGCCGCGGATCCTCATGGACGACCTTCTCCGCACGGCCTCCTCAGGCCACTGACCGGCCCGAACCCCACCTGATTCCTCTGCTGTTTGGCGGTCGACCGACTGCACTCGGTCGACCGCCCCTGCGTCGCCCGAGGGGACTACCCGGTGAGCACCACTTCTATGCGCACGATTTCGTGCGCGGTTCCGAACTGCCCATCCGTCCTGCCGCACGACGTCCCGGACCGACTGTGCGGCACGTGCATGAACGACCTGATCCAGACCCTGCGGTCGCTGACCGAACCGGAGGTCGGCGACCTCGGCGACCCGATGCCGAGCCTGCTGGACGAGCTGCGCACCACCATGCTGCGGCAGGGCCGCATGGGCAAGGTCGACGTCGGCGTGGTGTCGCGGACCGCCGACACGAAGCTGCCGATCAGCGACCAGCGCGGCGCGGAGGCGATGCAAGCCCTCCACAACGAGCTGTCGACCTGGATCCGCGACCTGTACGGGGAGTTCATGCCCGAGCGCACCGCGCTGTGCCTGTTCATCGCGGCGCCGGACGGCCGCGGTCGGGTGCTCGCGCGCGGCTTCCGGGATGGCCCGGACTGCGAGGACAGCATCGAGTCGATGGCGGCGTGGTTGCTGCGTCGCACGTCCTGGTTGGCGGAGCACCCGGCTGCGGCCGAGATTTACGAGACGATCACCGCGGCCGTGGCGCGCATCTGGTGGGCCATCGACCGGCCGCCGGAGCGGTGGTTCGCGGGCGTCTGCGACCTGGAGGGGTGCGCGGGCGAGGTGTACGGGAAGCCTGACGGCGAGACGGCGAAGTGCCGGACGTGCGGCGAGGTCTTCGACGTCCACGAACGCCGCGTGGAGTTGCTGCGCGCGGCCCAGAGGCTGCGGCTGGGTGCGGCCGAGCTGTCCAGGGCGCTGCCGAACCTGCTGGGCCGGCCGCTGTCGGAGGAGTCGATCCGCACCTGGGCGCGCAACGGCGAGCTGGCGACGTCCTGGGCGACGCGCGGCGCGAAGGCGTGGCCGGTGTTCCTGGTCGGCGACGTGATCACCCTCGCGCTGACGAAGCCGACACGCCGGCGGCGCCGCAAGACCGACGTGGAGTCCGTTGTGGCGTGATCGGATGCTTAAATGGGATCACCGCCGAGGGAACAACTATGTCCACAGCTCCGGCGGCCCCCAGCGAAACGCCTCTGACCAGCGGAAAGCCGTCCGACACAGTCGGGCGGCTTTCGTCGTTTTCGGACACCGGAAGGAGGCTCCGGTGGACGATCCGGACCTGCCCGACCTCGACCTCGGCCACGGCGTGACCGCGCGGTGGACCGGCTGGCGACCGGAGCGCGACATCAACCCACAGTACGACGGCATCCCCGACGTGGAGCGCTTCGGCCTGCTGGTCGAGCACGCGGCCGGCGACGGCTCGCCGTGCGCCAGCTTCGCCACGTTCGACGGCGAGGTGCAGCGGCTCGTCGCGCCGGACAGCCCGAAGTGGGACGTCGTCACGCTGGAGCCGTTGACGTTGTCGCCGTCGTTGCTGTGCCGCGCGTGCGGGCACCACGGGTTCGTCCGGGACGGGCGATGGGTTCCGGCCTGAGCCGTGCCCTGGCGTTCGTGCTGTTCGTCGGCGCGGCCAGGGCCGATGCCATCCCGTCCCAGCTCGCCCGGTTCCGCGCCGAGTTGCCGCCACTGCTGGGCGGCTTCCGCGAGACCGGCGACGAGCGGCCGGTCCGGGAGCTGATCCGCGACGTCATGGGCGCCGACTGGCGGCCCGCGGCCGAGTGGCGCGACGCGATCAGCGCCGCCACCGGCACCCCTCCCTGAACCTCGGTGCCCGGCGGACGGCACGCCGCCGGGCACCGAGCACCAACCCGTCCTGTGCCGCTGGAGGTGATCGGCCATGACGACCGGAGTGCGGTACCTGGAGACGCGGGACGTGCCGCTGCACGACCTGGTCATGTACCCCGGCAACGCCAAGCGGGGCGACGTCGACCAGATCCGGGCGTCGTTGAAGCGCAACGGGCAGTACCGGTCGCTGGTGGTCCGGCTGATGCCGGACGGCAGCATGGTCATCCTCGCCGGTAACCACACCTACCAGGCGTTGCGGCTGGAGCGGTACGACACCGGGCGTTGCGAGATCATCGAGTGCGGCGACGACACCGCGCGCCGGATCAACCTCGCCGACAACCGGCTCGCCGAGCTCGGCGGCTACGACGACGACGCCCTGGTGCAGCTCCTGTCCTACCTGGACGACGACTACACCGGCACCGGCTACACGCAGGCCGACGTCGACCGGCTCCTGGACCCGCCGTCGTTCGACGGCGGCGAGGACGAGGAGGAGTCGCCCTCGGGCATCGGTGAGCCGGTGGTCGCCTACAACCTGGTGTTCGACGACGAGACGCAGCAGGCCCGCTGGTACTCGTTCGTGCGCTGGCTGAAGCGGGAGTACCCGGACTGCGAGACGCTGGGCGAACGCCTGATGCGGCACCTGGACACCGTGCCGGTCGGCGGTGCCGACCGGTGACGCGGGTCAAGCGGTTCATCGACGCCAACGTGTTGGACGAGGCGCGGCGGCGCATCCACCACGTCTACGACCTGTTCGACGCCGTGGTGGTCGCGTTCTCCGGCGGCAAGGACTCGTTGGCGCTGCTGCACCTGACGCGGGAGGTCGCCGCCGAGCGGGGCGTCGACCGGGTGCACGCGGTGTTCCGCGACGAGGAGCTGATCCCCGACTCGGTGATCAACTTCGTGGACGAGTACCGGCGACTGCCGTGGCTCGATCTGACCTGGTACGCGGTGCCGCTGGAGTCCACCAAGTACGTGCTCGGGCAGAACTCCCGCTACGTGCAGTGGGATCCGAACCGCCCTCACCTTCGGCCGATCCCGCCGTGGGCGACGACCCTGGCCGATCTCGGGTTGCCCGAGGGTCGGGTGATGTCGCAGTACGACATGGACGCGGTCACGGCCGCGCCGTTCAAGGGCCGGGTGGCGATCATGACCGGCGTGCGGGCGTCCGAGTCGCTGATGCGGTGGCAGGCCAGCGTCGTGAAGTTGAACGAGAACTACATCAACGCCTCCAGCACGCCGAAGGCGTCGCTGTGCAAGCCGCTGTTCGACTGGCAGGAGAACGACGTCCTGCGGTTCTTCTACGACCGCGGGATCCGGTACTGCCCGATCTACGACCACCAGGCTTGGGCGGGCAACGCGCTGCGGGTGTCGACGCCGCTGCACGCCGAGGCCGCGAAGTCGCTGCACTTCCTCCGCGCCACCGAGCCGACCTTCTACGGCCAACTCATGGAGCTGTTCCCCGAGATGACCGTCCAGGAGCGCTACCACCGGGAGATCGACCGGGCGGCGCTGCTGGCCCGCTACGCCGAGTCGTGGGACGGCATCGAAGAGTGGATCAAGACCTACATCACCGACCCGTCACAGCTCGCGGTGGCGCTGAAGAGGTTCGCGGCCGTCCGGGTCAGCGCCCGCCGCACGCCGGACTCCTACCCGCTGGGCTACGTGCTGAAGTCCTTCGTCTCCGGCGCCTACAAGCGCCGGATCATGCCGCAGGCGCTGGCCGACCAGACGAGAGCCGACCGGGCGAGAGGAGGCCAACG